>JBDHQG010000599.1:0-3264 GCA_039806925.1 Limisphaerales bacterium | reverse complement strand
GCTGCGCCTGTTGCGGGACAACGCCGAAGTTCGCGAGTATTACCAGGGCCGCTTTCAGTTCATCCTCGTCGATGAATATCAGGACACGAACAAGCTCCAGAGCGATCTGATCGATCTGCTCGCCGCGCGTCACAAGAACCTGATGGTGGTCGGCGACGATTCGCAAAGCATCTACGCGTGGCGCGGCGCGAACTTTCGCAACATCCTCGAATTCCCGCAGCGCTATCCCGGCGCGAAGATGTACAAGATCGAGACCAACTACCGCAGCACGCCGGAGATTCTCGCGCTGGCGAACGCCGCCATCGCGCCGAACATCCATCAGTTCGCCAAGCAGCTCACGCCCGCGCGCAAGTCCGGCACCAAGCCCGTGCTCGTCACTTGCAACGATGGCAGTGAACAGGCCTCGTTCGTCGCGCAGCGCGTGCTCGAACTGCGCGAGGAAGGCATGAACCTGAACGACATGGCCGTGCTCTACCGCTCGCACTTCCACGCGCTGGAGCTGCAACTGGAGTTCACCCGGCGCAACATCCCGTTCAGCATCACGAGCGGCATCCGGTTCTTCGAGCAGGCGCACATCAAGGACGTGGCCGCGTATCTCAAGCTCGTCTCCAATCCCACGGACGAACTCGCCTTCAAGCGCCTCATCCAGATGCTCCCCGGCATCGGCGGCAAGGGCGCGGAGAAGCTGTGGCAGAAGTTTCGCGACATCTACGCCGGCGCTTCTGATTCAAGTAGGAGTCGAGGTGACGAGACTCAAATTGAAAACGATCAGAGCCTCGTCACTTCGGCTCCTGCCAGTTCAGAAGAAGTCTCCGCCGAAGCCATCGCCGCCGCGTGGGATCCCGAGGCTGATTACACCGACTCTCAACTCTCGACTCCCCCGCTCCAGCCTCACGCTCCGATTGCTCCCGCGCTTCAGAAATGTTCCTCCGCGGTGCCGAAGAAATCCGCGACCGCATGGGCCAGCTTCGCCATCACCATCTCGCAGTTGGAGGCCGAACCCGTGCGCAGCAGCCCTTCGCAGATGATTCAGCACATCATCGAGGCCGGCTACGAAGATTATCTTCAGGAGAATTTCGCGAACTACCGCCAGCGTCTCGAAGACCTCGAACAGCTCGCGAGCTTCGCGCTGCAATTCAAGAGCACCGAGGAATTCCTCACGCAACTCTCCCTCCTCACCAACGTCGAGGCCGAGGACAACCAGTCCGCCACGAAGGACACCGAGCAGATCAAACTCTCCACCATCCATCAGGCCAAGGGACTCGAGTTCGACGTCGTCTTCGTCATCATGCTCTGCGATGGATTGTTTCCCTCGTCGCGCAGCGTGGAATCCGCCGACGGCGAGGAGGAAGAGCGCCGCCTCTTCTACGTCGCCATCACCCGCGCGCGGAATGAACTCTACCTCAGCTATCCTCTCATCCGCGTGGTGCAAGGCTACGCCGGCGACGCCATGCAGCAACCCTCGCGCTTCCTCCGGGAATTCGCCGCCGAACTGGTGGACGAGTGGAATCTAAAACCGTTTGGTGCCTACAGTTAGAAGCCTTCAGCGGATTCAAAGAATTGAACTTGCATCAGCCAACCATGCCGAACGTGGATAACTCCAAAGCGTGTTGATCTCCGCTCTCATTGTCTGCCTCGCTCTTGTCATCAGCGCCGTCGCTCGGTGGCGCGGAGCCTCTCCCTGGATCGCCGGCACCCTTCCCATTCTGCCAGCGTTCGGTGCATTCCTCTACTACGCCATCCGTCACGACATCGATTTCGGTCCCCACGGAACCTTTCCGGCGTGGGCCGCAGCCGGCGCTGTTCTGCTTCTGGTCGCGACGATAAGCATCCTCGCGGCCCTCGGCGCCGGAAGTAAACGCTGACCCTGCGAAATTCACTCACCGCCGCACTGGCGTCTCCGCGCCCACCGCCGCCGTCACTCCGTTCTTCGTGTTCTTCGCCGTCGTGTCTGAAACCTTCGTCCAGGCGTAGGCACGGTTCGTGTCCGACATGAAATAGAACTGCGAATTCACCGCCACATCCTTGAACTTGGGCGCGGCTGTGGCCGGAGTGGAAGGCGCAGCAGGTGACGCAGGCGGATTTTGCTGACCCGGCCGGTTCGGCGAATCCTTCCGGAAATACTGGCTCGGCGCCTTCACCTGCCCCGACACCACGCCCGCCGAAAACATCACCAGAGCCAGGCCCATCAATCGAATCAAGAGAGTGCTCATGTAAGAAACCTTGCGCCGCCCCCCGCCAAACTCAATCGCAAACCCGTCCGTAGCTTTTGCCGCCCGCCGGCCCAAAGGCTCAGTCGTTCACCGCGTAGCCAAGGCGGATGAGTTGAGCCTTGAGGTTCTTGAAACCGCGACTGAATGGCAACAGGGAAGCCCAGAAGATCACTTCGCCAGGAGCCGTTGCGCAGACATGTTCAATGCGCAGCCCCACGGAAAACATTCCGCGGTGACGACCAAGCCGACGAATCGACTCCCTCGGAATGCACAGCTCGCGCCCGGGGCTGGTGAGAATCAGGGAATGAGCATCCGCCGAAAAGGTGGCGAATGGATAACTCGCGTTGAAGCCGCCAATTCGAGCCCCGCCCCGCATCGAGAAATTCGTATCCGTCACAGGCCGGCAGCTAATTTCCACCCAGCTTCGCCACGGCTTCCTTCATCTCCGCGAGGTGAACGTCGGCGGAGGGCACGTCGGAGACGTGGGCGATCTTGCCGTCGAGGCCGATGAGGAAGCTCGCGCGGCGGGCCATGTTCTTGCCGGGCTCGCGGCGCACGCCAAAGGCGTCGGCGATCTTGCCGTCGGTGTCGGCGAGCAGCGGGAAGTTCAGGTCGTGTTTGGCGATGAATTGTTTGTGGCTCTCGGAGGAATCAAAGCTCACGCCGATGACTTCGACCTTCTGTTTCTTGAGGTCGCCCATGCGGTCGCGGAGCCCGCAGGCCTGCTTGGTGCAGCCGGGGGTGTCGTCCTTGGGATAGAAGTAGAGCAGCACGACGTGCTTGCCGAGGTGGTCGGCGAGTTTCCAGGTCTTGCCGTCCTGGTCCTTGCCTTCGATGCGCGGGGCGGCATCGCCGGCTTTGGGAGTCTTGGCGGCGTCCGCCGCGGAGGCGGTGAGGGTGATGACGAGGGCGAGGGAGGTGAGGAGTGTTTTCATGGGGAGTTTCGACACGAATTCCACGAATTTTCACGAAAGCTGTTTGATTCGTGTTCATTCGTGAAATTCGTGTCAGTCGTTTGCGGTTCAGAGCTTCACGATCTGACGTTCTTTCA
>JBDHQG010000598.1:0-3269 GCA_039806925.1 Limisphaerales bacterium | reverse complement strand
TGGAAATCTGCATTGATGGAATGGCGTCCGCGCGCGCGGCGGCGGCGGGCGGCGCGGACCGGGTCGAGCTGTGCGCGAACCTGCCGGAGGGCGGCACGACGCCGAGCGCGGGAATGATTCCCGAGGCGCGCGCGGCGTTCCGCGGCGGGCTGATGGTCATCATCCGTCCGCGCGGCTATGACTTTCTCTATTCCGAGGACGAAATGGCCGTGATGCTCCACGACGTCCGGCTGGCGCGGGAGCTGGGCGCCGATGGCGTCGTGATCGGCTGTCTCACCGCCGAGGGCCGGGTGGATCGGGAACGCAGCGCGCGCCTGCTGGATGCGGCGGGGACATTGGATGTGACCTTTCATCGGGCGTTCGACATGACGCGGGATTTGCCCGAGGCGCTGGAAGACATCGCGAGCCTTGGCATCCGACGCGTGCTCACGTCGGGTGGCGCGCCGGATGTGCCGTCGGGCCGGAGCGTGATTCAAGATCTCGTGAAGCGCGCTGGCGGTCGCCTCTCGATCATGCCCGGGGGCGGCGTGACGGAGGCAAACCTTGGCGAGGTGGTTCGGGCGACGGGCGTGCGGGAGGTTCACCTCAGCGCGCGTGGCGATGTGCGGAGCGGGATGAAGTTCCGCAACGAAGGTTGCGGCATGGGGACGTTCAGCAACGGACGGGAATATCAATGGCGCGAAGCCAGCGAGGCAAAGGTGCGGGCGGCGAAGTCGGCGCTGACGGCGGCGCTGGCCGGACGTTGAAGGTCCGCCGGCACTTACTGTTTGCGGAGGCGGTAGGACTTGATCGGCAGCGTGGCGGGAACAATCACCGGATTGCTGGAGCCGCTCGGGGAATCCACCCAGTTCGCGGTGTTCAGGTTCACGTTTTCCTGGAGGAGAAAGCCGGGCGTGTTCGGCGACCACGAAATGCGCGCTTGTCCGGGACCGAAGGGTTCGATGGCGAGCAGGGGAGTACCGGGCTCTTGAATGGCGAATGGCAAGGCCCAGAACCCGCCGACGAGAGTGTATTGGCCGCCGGTCATCGTCGCGCCGGCATCGGGCTGGCCGATGGTCCCGCTGAGGGAGTAAACGCCGCCGGAGCTTGTCCCGCCGCCGCCATCGATGGTGAACCAGTCGATGGAATAATTCTGAGCCGGGGCGGAGATCGCGGCGCTCACAGCGACGAGGGCGAGGATGGTTTTCATGGCAACGCCTCAAGTGAACTATAGTTCCGCTCGTTTGCCAAGGCCGCCGAGCGATGATTTTTCGACCGCCCGAAGGCCCGGCCAACAGGTCCGGCCGGACAAATCTTGCTTCCGGGATGCGAACTGATTTTCAATGCGCGACCGGTCCGAAACCGGGCGTGTTGTGAACGAATTGAATTCCTCTGAAAAAATGGCGTTGCGGGCGGCCGAAGGCTGGCTGGAGCTGGGCGACTGGCGGTCGGCGGAGGAAGAGCTGGCGCAGATCCGGACGGAGCTGCAGGACCATCTCCCGCTTCTCAGGCTGCGCATCGAGATCGCGTCGACCTCGAAGGAATGGGAACGCGTCGTCGAGCTGGCGGGACTCATGATCGGCCATGCGCCGGGCGAATCCATCGGTTACGTGCGGCGGGCCTTCGCCTTGCACGAGTTGCGGCGCACCAAGGAGGCGTGGGACACGCTGCTGCCGGTCGCGGGCAAGTTCCTCGACGAATGGATCGTGCCCTACAATCTCGCCTGCTACGCCGCGCAGCTGGGCGAGCTCGATGTCGCGCGCAAGTGGTTTGACCGCGCCTGCAAGCTCGGCGACGCAAAGGCCTTGAAGATCGAGGCGAAACGCGATCCGGATCTCGCGCCACTGTGGGCCGCGGAACAGTGACGGTTCCAATCGGAACTGAACCGAATGGGCCCGGCCCGGGCTGACTCCCGCGGCGGCGGGACTCGATCCAATCGTTCCGGTTGCCAACGGAACCGGACCTGACAAGTATTCGCCCGGCATGAGTTCTGATATGCACGACTCTTCTTACCCGCGCCCGCCTCGCGGTTCCTTCCCTCCCGTCCCGGTGCTGCTGGCAATGCTGTCGATGGCTGTTCTCTCCGGCTGCTCGCTGCTGAAGTTCAATCTCGGCGGCGAGCCGATGCCGTCGCGCGACTTGAATCTGCGCCTCCAGACGCGCGAATTCGCCGGCGTGTTCTCGGTCCGCGTCGCGAAGGTGGCGGACGACATCGCGGCGGGAACTTCCTCCGCCGAGGTCCGGGCGAACACCATCCGCTGGAAACTGGCGGCGACGGCGCAGGCGCGGCAGGCGGCGTTTGGCGTGGACCCGATGGTTTCGCTGGTGGATACGTGGACGTTTTGCCGCCAGATGAGCGATCACTTCACCAGGTATTCCGGCGAACAATCTCTGGGGACCAACGGCCATCTTGCGACGAAGCTGGCGCAGGAGATGGATGGCGAAATCGAAGCGATCGCGCGGCGGATTCTTTCCCCTGGCGAGTTCGATCGCGCGTCGGCGTTTGTGGCGGGCTACACCTCGACCAACACCTTGACCAGCCTCGCCTTCGAGCGCGATTCCGCCGCCTTGCCCTGGAGGCGCGAGAGCGCGCCGGACGTTTCGCCCACGATGGGGAACATGCCCGAGGCCATCAGCGATCTGTCGGATCGCGTGAGCGCCGTCAGCCAGCAGATTCCGCTGGAGGTGCGCTGGCGGGTCGATCTCGAACGCGCCGGTTGGGAGCCGTTTGCCGGGGAGTTGAAAAAATTTTCCTCGGGCGCCGACGCGATGTTCCAGACGTTCCCGATCCTCGCGGAGAACACCCGGGTGCTCGTCGAGAACGCGCGGCAGATGACGAAGGCGGCGGGTGAACTGTCCGGCACGCTCGCGCCCGAGCTGGCGAAGTTCGACCAGCAGTGGAAGTCGACGCTCGTGACGCTCAAGACGGAGCGCGAGGCGGTGATGGAGGCCGTGCGGACGGAGCGCGTCGAGGTCATCAAGTCGCTCGAAGCACAGCGTGAATCGCTCGCCCGCGACTTCGCGCGGGAGCGGGCGGAGGTTGCGGTGGCGGCGGACAAGATGGCGCAGAACGCCATCGACCACGCGGGGCAACAGCTGCGCGGCCTCGCCGGCACGGTTCTCTTTTACCTCGTGCTGATCCTGCTGATCGTGCTCGGGCTTCCGTTCGTGTTCGGCTACTGGGTGGGCCGGACGACCGGGCGGCGGACGTCGTCGTCCGCGAGCCCGCCGTGGAACTGACTTCGCTGAGCCGGAACGATGCAGTAGGAAATCGCGAACTGTGGTCCGCC
>JBDHQG010000597.1:0-3275 GCA_039806925.1 Limisphaerales bacterium | reverse complement strand
GTGGGAGCGGGTTACCTGAAGGATGGCGTGTTCCGCAGCTTTGGTCAGGCGGAAGGGTTCTTGATGAACGTTTCGGTTCTCTCGATCCTGGCGGATCGGCGGGGGCAGGTTTGGGCCGGCACCGCCGGCGCGTTGTTTATGCTGCAGAACGAGAAGTTCGTTCTCAGGGGGGTGCAGACGACGGTGCCCGCCATGTACGAGGACCGTGCGGGCATTGTGTGGTTTGGAACGCGCGATGGGCTGCTGCGGACGGACGGTGTGAGCGCGCGGCTTTATACCTCCACGAACGGATTGTCCGCGGACGATGTCAGCGCCATCGCGGATGATCGATCGGGCAACCTCTGGGTGGGCACCAGGACGGCCGGGTTGAATCGTTTCCGCGATGGCAAGTTCACGACGATTCGCCGGGCCGATGGTCTGCCCAGCGACGAAGTGTCGTGCCTGTTCGTCGATGTTGATGACGCGCTTTGGGTCGGAACCCTCGGGATGGGCATGGCGCGATTCAAGGACGGTCGGTGGGCGCGTTTCTCGACGAAGGACGGTTTGGTCAGCAACACCATTGGTTACATCATTGAGGACGGCGAGGGTTACTTGTGGATTGGCTCAAACGCCGGCTTGATGCGGGTGCGGCGGAAGTCCCTGGATGATCGCGCCGACGGGCGGACGGGGGCGCTGGACGTTCGATTCTTTGGCCGTGCGGATGGATTACCGACCCGCGAATGCACCATCGGCTCGCAGCCGGCGGCCTTGCGCGGTCGCGATGGGCAGATGTGGTTTCCGACCACGAAGGGCCTGGTGACCGTTGACCCGCGGAAAATTCAGCCGAATACGAACCCGCCTCCGGTCAGCATCGAAACGGTGATCGTGGACGGCGAGGAAAAAGGGCTGGCGGCCATTCGGAAGCGTCCCATCAGCGCGTTTACCCTGACGCCGGATCGCGAGCATCTGGAGATAAGTTTCACCAGCCTCAATCTGGCTTCGCCGGAACGCGCGCGTTTCAAGTATCGGCTCCAGGGCCATGAGAACGACTGGATCGACGCGGGCGGTTCGCGCGTCGTCCATTACAGCAAACTGCCGCCCGGCCAGTATCGGTTCCAGGTCACCGCCTGCAATGAGGACGGCGTCTGGAACGAGCAGGGCGGCGAAGTGGCCATCATCGTCGAGCCGCCGTTCTGGCGGACGTGGTGGTTCCTTGGCGTGGTCTTTGCCTCGGTGCTCGGCATCGTCGCCGGCATCGTGCATTACGTCTCGACGCAGAAGCTGCAGCGCCAGCTCGCGGACATGCGGCAGCAGGAGGCGCTGGAAAAGGAACGCTCGCGCATCGCGCGCGACATCCACGACCAGCTCGGCGCGAACCTCACCCAGGTGTCGCTGCTCGGAGAATTGATCGAGGGCGACAAGGATCAGCCGGAGGAAGTCGCGGCGCACGCGAAGCAGATTCAGTCAACGGCGCTGGAGACGTCGCGGGCGCTTGATCAGATCGTCTGGACGGTCAATCCCTCCAACGACACGCTCGATGGCCTGGTGAACTACCTCTGCAAGTACGCGCAGGAGTATCTCACGCTGGCGGGATTGAAGTACCGGCTCGAAGCCCCGCCCGAGCTGCCCAACACGCCGATCACGCCGGAGATTCGGCACAACCTGTTTCTCGCCGCGAAGGAGGCGATCAACAACGTGGTGAAGCACGCGCAGGCGGAGTCCGCATGGCTGCGGCTGAAGCTGGAGCCCGGACGTTTCACCATCGAGGTGCAGGATGACGGCAAGGGACCGGCGGGAATGAACGACAAGCGCGCCCTGTCGAGAAACGGATTGCGCAACATGGGCAAACGGCTCGAAGATGTCGGCGGCAAGTTTGAAATCGGCCCGGCGCCGGAGCGCGGCACATTGGTGCGCCTTGTGGCACCGCTGGGCAAATCCTGAGAGCACATGGCCATCAAAGTATCCCTTGTCGAAGACAGCGACCAGTTGCGCGGCACCATGGCCCGCGTGGTGGGGCGCGCCGACGGCTTCGAATGTGTGAGCCAGTATGGCAGCGCCGAAGACGCGCTGGAGACGTTGCCGAACGACAAGCCCAACGTCGTGCTCATGGACATCAACCTGCCCGGCATGAACGGCGTGGAATGCGTGCGCAAGCTCAAGCAGGCGTTGCCCGAGACCCAGGTCATCATGCTCACCGCGTATGAGGACACGGAGAACATCTTCAATTCACTGGCCGCCGGGGCGTCCGGCTACCTGCTCAAGCGTTCCTCCAGCGCGGAAATTTTGCAGGCGATCAAGGACGTGCTGAAAGGCGGCTCTCCCATGACGGCGCACATCGCGCGCAAGGTGGTGCAGAGCTTTCAGAAGTCGGGCCCGTCACAGCAGGCGACGGAGAACCTCTCGCAGCGCGAGCAGGAGGTGCTCGATGCGCTGGCGCAGGGGCTCATCTACAAGGAAATCGCGGAGAAGCTCGGCATCAGCTACGAGACGGTCCACACCTACGTCCGGCGCATCTACGAGAAATTGCAGGTGCGCACACGGACGGAGGCGGTCGCGAAATTCCTCCGCCGTTAGAGCGCATCCAATAAAGACGTGGCGCCGGTTTCCAAACCTGCGGTGTCGCCGATTTCCCAATCGGCGCGGCTTCGGCGCTTGGAGGCAGGCGGGTTTGGAAACCCGCGACACAGCAGACTGGGAAGTCTGCGCTACATCAAAGATGGAATCGCATTAAACCGTGGTGATCTCGACGGTGGACGGCGCCAGGGTGCGCATCACTTCCGCCATTGCCAGCGCGGTTTGGGCCGCTTCGGTTCCCCGGTTGTGATCCTTGCTGAGGCAACGTTCCTTCGCCTGCTTCTCATTCTCGAGCAGCAACACTTCGTGGATGATCGGCACTTCGTGCAGGGCCTGGACCTGGGACAGCGTGTTGCTCACCGCTTCGCCGACATGCTGGGCGTGGGTGGTGGCGCCGCGGAGAATGACCCCGAGGCAGATGATGGCGGAGAGCGGCGGAACACCGGCGCGCGCGAGCCTGGCGGCGACGACGGGAATCTCATACGCGCCCGGCACGCGAACCACCCGGACGCTCTCCGCGCCGGCAGCTTCCAGGCGGGCTTGGGCGGCATCAAGCATCGCGTCCACGTAGCGCGCATTGTACTGGGAGGCGATGATGGCGTAGTGGCCGCCCACCTTGTGAATCTCGGCTGGTTTGTTTTTCTTCAGCATGGCTTTGGTAATTCGTTGAGAGTGATCCGTGATGCGTATTCCGTATTGCGTATTCCGTATTGCGTATTGCG
>JBDHQG010000596.1:0-3282 GCA_039806925.1 Limisphaerales bacterium | reverse complement strand
CTCCACTCCTACGAGGACATCCCCGGTATGCTCGGCGAACCGGCCCGCCTTGTGCAGGAACGCTACAAGAGTGGTCAGCCCACCTGGCGCAATCCCACCGAGAAGCACGGCAAACGCGTCTGGTACTCCGCGAGCATCGGCAACGAACCGCACATCGCCGATGTCATTCTGGAACGGGTGTGCGAAGGGGCCGCCGCTGCCGCGACTCCGTAACGCATACCGACAAAGTTTCCCCACCGCTCAGCCCTTGTGCTCCGGAAAATCGCCGATAGTATTCGTCGCGTGAAAATTACCAGATCCTTTTCCAGTCATCTCGCCACGTCCTTTGCCGCGCTCGCGTTGACCAGCCTTGCCGTTGTGAACCAGCCGGCATCCGCCGCCGAACAACCCGCCGTCGCCCTGCAACAACTCGCCGAGGGCTTCGTCTCGCCGATGAATGTCGTCTCGCTGGACGACGGCACGGGCCGCCTGCTGGTGAACGATCAAGTGGGGACGATCCATGTGATGCAGAAGGACGGCAAACTCGACGAGAAACTCTTCCTCGACCTCCGCTCCAAGCTCACGAAGCTCAACTCGGGTTTTGACGAACGCGGCCTGCTGGGCCTCGCGCTGCATCCCAAGTTCAAATCGAACCGCAAGCTCTACGTGTTCTACAGCGCCCCGCTTCGCGCCGGGGCGCCCACAAACTTCAACTGCACGAGCCACCTGTCCGAGTTCACCGCCGCAGCCGATTTCTCTTCAGCCGATCCTGCGTCGGAACGCGTGCTTTTGCAAATCGACAAGCCCCAGTTCAACCACAACGGCGGTCGGATTCTCTTCGGCCCCGATGGTTACCTCTATATCGGCACGGGCGACGGCGGCGGCGGCAACGACGGCGTGGGCTCGCCCGAAAATGAAATCGGCCACGCGCCCGAAGGCAACGGCCAGAACACTTCCACGCTGCTCGGCAAAATCCTGCGCATCGATGTGAACAAAGGAACGCCCTACGCCATTCCGAGCGACAATCCGTTCGCGAAAGACAAAAAGGGCCGCCCGGAAATCTTCGCCTACGGCCTGCGCAATCCGTGGGGCCTCGCCTTCGACCGCGGCGGCCGCAGGGAATTCTTCGTCGCGGATGTCGGCCAGAACCTTTACGAGGAAATCAACATCGTCACCAAGGGCGGCAACTATGGCTGGCGCGTGCGCGAAGCCCACGTCGCGTTCGATCCGAAGAAACCCAACCAGCCGCCTGCCGAATCGCCCAAGACCGATGTGTTCGGAAAACCTTTCATCGAACCCGTCGCCTGGTACAAGCACCCCGCCCGCAACAAAATTGATCCCGCGCAGATCGAAGGCATCTCCATCACCGGCGGCCACGTCTATCGCGGCAAGGCCATTCCCGCGCTCGTGGGCAAATACGTCTTCGCCGACTGGTCCCGCACCTGGGCGCTGCCGGACGGGGTGCTCTTCACTGCCTCACCCGACGGCAAGGACAGGAACGCGAAGTGGAACATCGAATCGCTGCCCTTCGCCTCAACGACCGGTGAAAAAATCCGCGCCTACATCGTGGCGATGGGCGAAGACGACCAGGGCGAGCTCTACGTGATGACCAACGGCCGCAACAGCCTCAGCGGCCAGACGGGCAAGGTTTACAAGCTCGTCGCGAAATAATTCTCCACGCCACAGCCCGCCATGTGCTGCTTCTCGCGTCCCGTCGATTCCGTCAGCGCCACGAACATCTTCGCGCGCTCCGGAGCCGGCGGACGCCAGCTCATCGCCTACAGCATGACGCTGCGCGCCGGCGAAGATCTCGCCATGATTCTGCCGCTGCCGATCAAACCCGGAAGCGGCGAGAACGCCGCCGAGTTCATCAGCCTGAAGGATTACCCGGAATTTTTCGCGGACCTGCAGAAAGGATTTCCCGTTCCGCCTCCGCCCGGACCTGCCTCGCGCTCGTTCGGGCGGGCTACCAAATCAAAGCTCGAAGTCATCTCCGTCGGGAACTTCGATGCCTCCTTCGTCCCAACCGTCGCCGACTTTTCCCGTCTCGACGAACGCTTCCGCCTGCCGTCTGGAACTTGGGAGAAACTCCCGGCCTACAAGAGCCGCGGGTTCGCCGTGTTCAAACTCAAATCGGGAAGCGCAAAAGTTCATCCAATGGCCTTCTCCTTCCCGCGCGCGAATCCCGCCGAACTGTTCTTCCCCACCGTTCACATCCACGACGGCAAGGTTCACAAGAAAGCCGGCTTCGATCACGTCCTCTACTGCCAGCGCGGAGCCACTGATCAATTCACGCTGCTCGACTGGGATGAATCCGTCCGCCCCGTTGGCCTCTACATGCAGACGGCGAAAGCCGGTCCGCTGCTCGATGCCGGCGGGCACTGCTATCGCCGCCGCCTGACCGGAACGCTGCCAAACGAAGACTTCGTTCTGAAGCCCGAAGCGTAGGACTCACTTCAACCCGGCCGACTTCTTCACCGCATCAATGATGCGACGATCATCGTCGCCACTCTCCCACGTCAGCTTCAGGAAGCCGGGCAAATCCATCTTCATCTGGCGCAGGAACGGCCGATCCCCCGCGCAGCCATACATCAAGTCCGGAGGCATCTCGCCACGGAGCTTCACCCGTGCCTTCACGATGAGCCGCGGCAACCACGCGATGCCGTCCACCTCCGCCGTCTTCGCCGGCAGGCTCGCCATCGTGATCGTTTTTCCCGTCGGCCTGCCGCCCATCACGTTCAGGAAGTAATCGCGCCGGATCGCCGTCACCGCCAGCGTCGTGTGGTAATCGAAGTCGCCGTAGTTCAGCTCGTCATCCACGAAGTCGAACAACTCCTGCGCCGTGCAACCGATGGTCGCGAGAAACGCGGCGTCCTCCTTGCCGAACATCGATCCCGGCGAACGCCTGCCCGCGCGCCACGCCGCCACGCCGCGCTCGTACACTTCCCGAAACTCTTTCTGCCAATCATTCGTGCTCATGCAGGAAGAACTTAGGAAAGGACACGCCTCCCGACAACTCTTTCGCTACACGTCCCTTGCGGATGCTCCGGCTCAAGCAGGACAAGCCGGAAGCCAGTCATGTGGCTGCGATTTCTTACACCCACTACGGAGGAAGCCCTGTCGAAGCGGAGACGCTCAGGCCACAATCCCCTTCACCAGTTCCCCGGCGATGTCCGTGAGACGGTAGTCGCGGCCCTCGAATCGATAGGTCAGCTTCGTGTGCTCGATGCCGAGCAGGTGCATCATCGTGGCGTGGAAGTCATGCACGTGAACCGGGTTTTCCGTGATGTTGTAGGCGAAGTC
>JBDHQG010000595.1:0-3291 GCA_039806925.1 Limisphaerales bacterium | reverse complement strand
GGGCCCGCTCGAAATGGTGAAGCCGTGGAACACCAAGGGCGTTGAGGGCGTGTATCGTTTCCTCGGCCGCGTCTGGCGCATGTTCATCAATGACGCGAGCGAGACCGAGTTCGAGCAGGCCGAGACCACCGCCGACGCGTCGAAGCGCGGCGAGTTGCTCAAGCTCATCCAGCTCGACACTGCCATCAAGGATGTCGAAGCCACGCCCGCCCAGCTCAAGACGCTGCACACGGCGATCAAGAAGGTGACGGAGGATTTGGACGCGATGCGGTTCAACACCGCGATCAGCGCGTTGATGGTCTTCACGAACGAAGCGATGACGTGGGAGACGAAGCCGGTCTCCGTGCTGCGTTCATTCCTCCAATTGCTCGCACCGTTCGCGCCGCACATCGCGGAGGAGCTGTGGGAGAAATTGAACGTCCAAAGTTCAACGTTGAACGTTGAACGTTCACAGAATCTTACCTACGCCCCGTGGCCTCCGTTTGATCCCGCGCTACTCGTCGAAGACACGCTGGAGATTCCCGTGCAGGTGAACGGCAAGCTGCGCGATGTGATCAAGATTCCCGCGACCGCCGACAACGCCGCCATCGAGGCCGCCGCGAAGGCGTCCGAGAAGGTGAAGGTGTTCATCGACGGCAAGACGATCAAGAAAGTGATCATCGTGCCCAGGAAGCTGGTGAACATCGCGGTGGGATGAGTCTAAGAGACCCGGCGGCAGGATAGATCACTTGTGTGATTTCTTGCTTCCGTTGCGGGTGTTTATCTCCAGTCGTGTCACCATCAGGACATCAATGATTTGGTGGTCTCCATCCGGCTGATAAACGCTCATTTCCCGGCCCGTGGGAGCCACAGCCACAAAGTCAGGATGGACGACACGAATCCGCCCACCATCCGCAACATGGATGGCGAACGGACGAAACGGTTCCGCATGGAGCAAATTACGAATCTCAGAAATTTTCATGTCTCCCGAATAGTAATTTGTTCTTTCGAATCAGCAAGTTGTCGGTTCGGCGGTCTGAACGTGGTCAAACCATCTCCTCCCGCACCGTTTCCAGCAGGCGCTTCGTGGCGCGGATGCCTTCTGGCTCGCTGAGCTTCTCGCCTTCGTATTCGATGCCGCAGTAGCCATGGTAGCCGGCGTCGAGGACGATCTTCATCATCCGGCGATAGTCCGTCTCCACGCAGTTGCCCTGCGCGTCGAAGTTGTTCGTCTTCGCGCTCACCGCCTTGGCGAACGGCATCAGTTCGGTGACGCCCTGATAGCGGTCATACCACTGGCCTTCGGCAATCTGGAAGTTCCCGAAGTCGGGCAACGTGCCGCAATTGGGCAGGTTCACGATGCGCATCACGCCGGCGAGCCACGCGCCATTGGAGGAGAGCCGGCCGTGGTTCTCGACGATGCAGTTGAGCCCGAGCTTGCCGCAATACTCGGAGAGGCCGCGCAAACCGTCCGCTGCGCGCTTCTGCTGTTCTTCATAGGAACCTTCGCCCTTGGTCTCGGCGTTCACGCGGATGGAATGCGCGCCGAAGAACTTCGCGGCATCGGCCCACTTGTGATGGTTGATGACGGCCTGAAGACGCTTCCTGGGATCGGGATCGCCCAGCGCGCCTTCGCCGTCGCACATGATGAGCACGATCTTCACGCCCTCGCCGTCCGCGCGCTTCTTGAACTCGGCGAGATAGGCCGCGTCCTTCGCCTGTTTCATCATGAATTGGTTGACCAGCTCGATGCCGCCGATGCCGAAGTCCTGCCGCGCGACCTTCGGGAAATCGAGGTGGTCCATCTTTTTCCCGAAGAGCGCCTTGTTCAGCGACCACTCGGCGAGCGAGATGTCGAAGAGCGGCTTCCTGCGTCCGAGCGACGCGCAACCGCCCAGCGTGAGCGCGGTGGCGGCGAGCGCGGTGTGCTGGAGAAACGAACGGCGGCTGGTCGTCATGGGAAACGATTTTGTTTCAGTGGGCCGTTTTTGCCGCGCCGACTTCTTCAGGGCGGGCCGACGGCGGCTTGAAGAAGAACAGCAGGAGCGCCGTGGCGGCGATGGCCAGGGCGGTCGGCACGAGGAAGACCTTCTGGTAATCCACCACTCCGCCGGGGCCGGTCCACTGGGCCTTCAACGAGCCGAGCCAGAAATTGGCGAGCAGCAATCCCGCGCCGAGCACCAGGAGATTGAACAAGCCCTGGGCGCTGGTGCGGATGTCCTTCGGGAACACGGCGTCCACGAAGATATAGAGCGTGGCGAAGAAGAACGCGTAGCAGATGCCGTGGAGCACCTGCACCGCGATGATGATCGCCTGGTGTTCGGGCTTGTTGAAGAAGGCGAACACGGAATAGCGCGCGGCGTGGCCGAGAATTCCGAGGATCATGGTCCACTTCCAGCCGATCTTCTTCAGCACGGATCCCAGAATGAGCATGGTGACGATTTCCGCGACCTGACCGATGGTCGTGATGGCCGAGATCCAGTTGTTCGGCATCTTGATCGCGCCGTCGAGGAAGCCTCCGATCAAAACGAAGTAACCGTTGTGAATGGTGGAATCGATCAACGTGACGAGGAAGAGGACCAGGATGTAGGGAACACGCAGCAGCTTGACGGCTTCCAGCCAGGCCAGGGATTCCGCGCCGCCCTCGCCGCTCCGGCGCGGGGGAGTGTGCGGCAGGGTGAGGCTGAAGGCGGCGAGGACAAACGAAATGATCGCGCCGACGAGGAAAATCCAGCGCATCTCCTCCACCGTGGATTTCGCGCTCAACAAAAAGATCAGCGGCCAGGAAACCACGATCCAGCCGATGGTGCCGCCCATGCGCACGAAGCCGAAATCCCTGGCCGGATCCTTGAGGTTGGCGAAGGCCAGCGCGTTCGTGACCGAGATCGTCGGAACGTAGAACAGGCCGTAGAGGAGGAAGAACGTGAAGAACGGCGCGAAGGTTTTCGCGTAGGCGGCGCCAATCAAGGCTGCGCCACCCACGAGATGGCTGAAGGCGAGGAATTTTTCGGCGGCGAAATTGCGGTCCGCAAACTGGTTGCTGAAAAAGATGCCGACCAGCGAGGCGATGGCGAACATGCTGCCGGCCAGGTTCTGCTGCCACGTCTCGAAGCCAAGCATGGGCATGTAGTTGAAGATCTGCACCTGCCAGGATCCCCAGATGGCGATTTCGAGCACCATCATGAGGAAGAGTTTGAAGCGGATTCCGTTGTTCATGCGTTCGTCGTGGTTGTGAGTCGTTGTGCGTTGTCGGCGGCGCGGCCTGTGAATGGACGGGCGGGCCGAGGGACGCGCGCACGTTACGGGAACGGC
>JBDHQG010000033.1:0-14393 GCA_039806925.1 Limisphaerales bacterium | reverse complement strand
GAACTCGTCGCGGTTCCACACCTCGGGCGAGAACTGCGCCGGACGCGCGCCGCGTTTGGCGAGGAATCCACGTGGGCCGGGCGCCCGCACGCCGAACGCCATGTCCGCATCCTTCGCGTCCGCGAGAATGAACGCGCGTGAGCGAGGGTTCGCTTTGACTTCAGCCAGCTTGGCGTCGAGGGATTTGGTCATGAGTTTCAGCGGTGCTTGCCGACCTCGCGCTTGTCTGTGGTCGAGGCTGGCGCGGCTTGATTCGGGAAAAAGTTCCGGCGCACCTCCGCGATGACGCTTTCGATGACGGCATCTTCGTTGGTGAACACCTTGTCGCCATACTGGCCGACCCGGAGGATGTGTTCGCCGTTCTTGAGGTCTGCAAAATCGAGTTGGAAGGCGCGGAAGCGATACCACATGTCCCAGAAGTACACGTACTTCACCACGCAGAACACTTCCTTGGTGGTCGAACCTTCAGGCGCTACGTATCCGGCGCGGACCAAAGCGAGAGATGTCTTCACCTGATCGAATGTTCCAGCGGGCGCGCCAGCAGTCGAGGTGTTTGGGGTCACGCCCGATTTGGCGAGGAAGTCCCGCGTGACGGCGCTTTTGGCGGCGAAGTTGACGTTCTGTGGAAGGCTGGTGCCGGTGCGGAGCAGAACGTTCAGCGGATTCAGCGTCGACGTGATCAGTCCCACCACTTCGCTGCGTGAGTTCAGCAAAGGCCCGCCGCTGTTTCCGGCCTGAACCTCGGCCGAGATTTGGACGAAATCGGGATTGTCGCCTGCGCCAACGGTGGAACTGAGCAAACCCTTGGTCAGCCGCGGCGCGGTGCCGAGGACGTCACTCAAGGGGAAGCCCATGGTGAACACGTCCTGACCCATCGCGAGATTGGTTTCCGCGGCAAACGTCAGCGGAGTGAACGTGTTCGGTGCGTTGACGAGACGCAGGAGTGCCATGTCACGGTTGGTGTCGACATTGACAACGGCCGCGTCGAACCGGTTTGTTCCGAGCCACACGGTGGCGTTGGTGTATCCGGAGAGCACATGGGCGCAGGTCAGGATATGCCTTTTCGAATCAACGATGAAACCAGTTCCCTGCGAGATGATGGGTTCGCCCAATTTCGGCGTGACTACTTCGAAACCCAGAGTCCGAAGTTTGTCGACCACCTTCGGGACGACTTTTCGCGGGTCGCCGTCTTCGGTCATCGGAGCCATGAAGACCTTGCGATAACCCGAGAGATCGACATTGGCCTTCGGCTTCGACTGCACTGTCGCGCAACCGGTCTGAAGGATTACGAAAAGTAGCAGGCTGATGAAGGCCGTCGAGGTGAAGAGTTTCTGCGCTTTATTGATTGCCACCTTGGATTTGGAGAACCACATGGGACGACGTTCGAAGATCGGAATCCGCACGGCAAGACCGAAGTTTGCTTCGAGCAGTCGCGGCTGATTTCTCATTTGCACTCCACGGTCACTTCATCTGCGACATAATCTGATCCGTGATCGCCTTCACCGCCGCTTCCGCCTCGGCGTCGTAGCCGGTCGTGGCTTCTTCGCGAGGTGGCAGGGCGCATTGCGCGCCCGGGCGCCAGTCGTCGGTGTCGCAGAGCTCGCATTCCTTCATGCCGTAACGCGGATCGACGAACCCGAGCGTCTTCTTGATGTTCAGGATGTCCTTCATCTGCGGGCCGGTGAAGGTCTGGATCGGCTTGCCCAACTGGCCGGCCACTACAATCGTGCGGCAATACGCCTCGATGATCTCCATGCGCCAATAGGCTTCTTCGATGTTGTTGTGCGACCACGTCACCACGCCGTGATTCGCCATCAGGATGGTGTTGTATTGGTCGGTCAACTCGGCCACGAGCTTGCCCATGTCCGGTGAACCGGGCGTGCGATACGGCGCGACGCCGACGGAGCAGAACACTTCATACTCCGGCAACATGCACGTGGGCGGCGCTTCACCGACGACCGCGAACGCCGTCGAATACGGCGGATGACAATGGCACGTCGCGACGGCTTTCGGCTGACGCTTCATCATCTGCAGGTGCATCAAGATCTCGCTCGTGCGGCGCTTGGTGCCGAGGAGTTGGTTGCCCTCGAAGTCCACGAGGCACATGTCTTCGGGCTTGAGCGAACCTTTGCTCACCAGCGTCGGAGTGCAGATGGCGATGTCTTCGCCGACGCGGATGGCCATGTTGCCGCCGTTGCCGTCCACGTATTCGCGTTCCCAGAGGCGTTTGCCCATCGCGCAAATCTGTTCCTTCAGCGCGTGCGCGGCAGGCGAATTGAAATACGCTTCGAGCTCGGCCTTCGACGACTTCGAGTTGAGCGGCTTGGCCGGGGCCGAAGGTGCGGCGGACGTACCAGAAGAGCCACGCCGCGCGTAGTTGTAATCGCGAATCGCGTCCTTCGCGCTCGGCGTCAGGATGGCGTCGGCGGGCAGGCTCTTCAGGTCGCCACCTTTGGCGATGATCTCTTCGACTTCTTTGGCGGTAATGACAGCGGGCATAAAATCACTTCATCGGGTTGTAGAAAATCTCGTCGATCAACGCGGCGTTGATGGCGTCAATGGGCGGCGACTGCTCGAAAGGCTGCGCGGCTTCGCGACCCTCGATGTAACCAATCGTCTGGCCCACGCCGCCACCGAGCGAATCGTAAACCACCAGGCTCGGGTCTTTGCTCAGGCCCGGCGGCGTCTCGGTTCCGTTCTGGTAATGCTCGCGCGTGAACGGCGAGACGATGAGCCAGCGCGCGCCTTCGAGTTCCGGCACGACCTTGCTGAGCGTTACACGACCGATGACCGCGCCGAGTTTCATACCGGCACCCCCGGTTCCTTTTCGTCCACGATACCGACCACGAGCCAGCGCGCCGGACTCTTCATATCGCCGACTGCCTTGCGGGCTTCGGAGCCGTCGCTGGAAATCACCAGGCGTTGATGCATGCCTGCGCCGTGCGCGTCGATGGCGATCTGCGGCGAGCCTTCCGGCGTGCCGTCCTGCCCGATCGGCTGGCAGATGACGAGCCGCCAGCCCTCGAAGCTCGGATGCTTCCGGGTGGCGGTGACATTGCCTTCGACGCGGGCTAGGAGCATGGGGCCTCCTTAAGACTACGTTCGCTCGCAAACAAGCCGCGTGACGTCGACGACATCGTGCCCGGAGGGCACAAATCTGAATAGCCCCGGATGCAATCCGGGGTAACGAAACCCAAAACGATCCCGACCCCGGCGGGGTCGAATCGCACAGCGAAGTTAATCCAAATACTTCTCATCAAACTGAACTCCGGCCTCAACTAAAAGGTCACGCAATTCGTCGCGGAATGACTTCACGCGATGATGCTCCTGTTGGTTCTTGATGTAATCGATGATCTTGTCCTTATCGGCGTGGGACACGGTGAAAGCTCCGTAGCCATCCTGCCAGCCTTGGAAGCCTGGGAACAAAGTCTTCTCTTTGATCCACACGCTGGTCGCAACCTTGATGTCCTTGACGAAATCAGCCAGCGCCACGGACGGATGCAGACTCGTCAGGATGTGGACATGATCCTCGACTGCGTTGATGCGATACAGGTGAGAATCCTTGTTGCGAATGATACCCCAGGTGTATCGAAAGAATTCTTCACGACTGCTTTCCACCAACACACGTTCCCGCGCCTTCGTCGAAAAGACGAGGTGGTAATAAATTTGTGTGAAGGTGGACATTTGCCGTCAGCGGATAGTTTGTAAGCCGGGAAGATGTGAACATCCGGTTCCCGCAGGGAACCAATTTGAATAGCCCCGGATGCAATCCGGGGTAACGACGCGAATGGACGATTCGACCCCGGAGGGGTCGAATAATTTATCCACAAACGGCGCGAAACCATTCGACCCCTCCGGGGTCGAATCGTCTTCGGCCTCGCCCAACCCCGGATTGCATCCGGGGCTATTCGAAGTGAAGCCCTTCGGGCTTCGGCCGGACTGGCCAACCTGATGAACGCACACTCCGGCTGGGTCTGCGACCACAGCCGCGCTCCGTAGGAATTCGTGTTTATCTGTGTCCATCCGTGGTTAATAGATCTTGAGATTATCCACCATCACACAGCGCCGCACGCGCGTGAATGTGCGCGGGTTGCTCACGCCTTCGCCCGTCGGCGTGGCGATGCTGAAGCTCAGGTAACCTTCGCCGCCCAGGCCCAGACCGGACATGCACGGGCCGTTCTTGATGAACAGCGTGGTGTCGAGCGCGCGGCCGATCTCGGCGAGCGCTTCGAGGTCGTGCGAGTGAATGATGCTCGTGTGCTTGTAGCCGTGCTCGGCGTCGAGCGAGCGCTTCACGCCTTCCGCGAGGTTCTTCACGCGGATGATCGGAAGGAACGGCATCATCTGCTCCTCGACGACGAACGGATGGTCCGCGCCAGTCTCGGCGAAGAGCAGCTGGGTGCCGCTCGGGATGCTGATGCCCGCCGCTTTCGCGAGGACGATGGGATCCTTGCCGATGAAATCTTTGTTCACGCTGGCGTGACCGCAGCCGCCGCCCTGGCCGGGCGTGATGGTGAACGCCGCCTTCGTCAGCGCGTCGAGCTGGGCGTTGGTGAGCTTCACCGCGCCGTTCTGTTCCATCTGCGACATCAGTTTGTCCGCGATGTTCTCCAGCGCGAAGACTTCCTTCTCGCCGATGCAGAGCAGGTTGTTGTCGTAGCTCGCTCCCTGGATGATCGCCTTGGCCGCGCGCTTCATGCAGGCGGTGTCATCGACATAGACGGGCGGATTGCCAGGGCCGGCGCAGATGGCACGCTTGCCGGTCTGCATTGCGGCCTTCACCACGCCGGTGCCGCCGGTGACGAGCAGGATGCGGACAGCCTCGTGCTTGCACATCGCGGCGAAGCTTTCCATCGACGGCTTCTCGATGATGGTCGCGATGTTCTCGATGCCGGTCTCGCGATAGATGGCCTCGTTGTAAGCGCGCACGGCGACGGCGGCGCACTTGGCAGCACTCGGATGCGGGTTGAACACCACGGCATTTCCCGCCGCGCAGATGTTCACGATGTTACCGCTGAGCGTGGGGATGGAATGCGTGCTCGGCGTGACCGCGCCCACGACGCCGAAGGGCGTGTATTCTTCGAGCGTGATGCCGTGGTCGCCGCTGCGGGCGTCGGGCCGGAGCCATTCAACGCCGGGGACGAGCTTGATGATCTTCAGCTTCTCGATCTTGTGGTCGAGCCGGCCGATCTTCGTTTCTTCCAGTTCGATCTTGCCCCACGTCTCGGCGTTCGCCTCGGCCATGGCCTTGACGATCTCGACGATCTTCATGCGAGCGGCGACGCCGGCTTTCTGCAACAGCAGGAAGGCTTCGTGCGCGGCGACGCAGGCTTCATTGGCGTCTTGAAAGACACCGAAGCGTCCGCGCAACGCTGGCGCGTTCGTGGAGGCGCCTTTGCCGCCGCAACCGCAATCGGCTTTCGCGGCGGGCGCGGGCGCGGGGGTGGAAGTTCTCGATCCGGGCGCGCCACCGAGGCGGCCCAGCACTTCACCGACGATATCTCGAATCAAAGCTTCGTTGACTGCGCTCATAAATTTCTAGAACCACGAATGGACACGAATAAACACGAATCAGAGAACGATGCGTTCCCATTCCAGCTTGGGATGTTTGAAGTTCAACAGCACGCCCACTCTGAGTTTTGTAATCTTCAGATAGTTCAACATCTGACCTCTCTCGACGTCTGTGATGCGGTCGATCACTTTTGCGTCCACCACGATGGCGTCGTAGGCGACCAGGTCGGGAACGAAGAGACCGACTTTGTGACCCTTGTAGAGCACGTCGAACTGCGGTTGCTGGCTAAGCGGAATTCCGCGAATCCCAAAATTCCACGACCAGCGCGTTCTCGTATGGCTTCTCATGGAGTCCATGTCCGATCCCATTCAGCACCTCAATGGCCGCACCCACGATCTGATACACCTCGTCCTTGAACAGGAGCTTGGTGTTGGGATTCGTGTCCATTTGTGTCCATTCGTGGTTTCAGTTCTTCCCGCTGTAAATCTGTCTCCCCAGCACGTCCACGGAATCGACGATGCCGATGATGACGGCGTCCACGGGGGCGTCTTTCATGCCGCCGGCCAGGCGGGCGCTGCTGCCCTGGCAAAACATCACCAGCTCGTCGATGCCCGCGCCCACGGTGTCCACGGCCACGATGGTGTTCGAGCCGGGACGGAATTTCGTGGGATCCTTCTCGTCCACCAATTGGGGGCGGAGCAGGAGCAGCTTGCGGCCGTTCATGCTGGCCTCTTTTTTGGTCGAGACGACCGAACCTTCGACGCGGGCGAGGAACATGGTGCGTGATGCGCGACGCGTGATGCGTGAAGAGCGAGCGGCACTTGCCGTCACGCCTCACGCATGACGAATCACGTCGTTACTTTTTCTTCGGCAGCACCGCTTCCACGTCGTTGTGCGGGCGCGCGATGACGTGCACGCTCACGAGATCGCCCTTGATGGCCTTCACGGCCTGGGCGCCGGCGTCGGTCGCGGCCTTCACGGCGGCGACGTCGCCGACCACCGTGGCGGTGACGAGCGCGTTGCCGACCTGGACCATCGGTCCGACGAGTTCCACATTCGCCGCCTTGAGCATCGCGTCGGTTGCTTCGACGAGCGCGACGAGGCCGCGGGTTTCAATCATACCAATTGCTTGTTGTGCCATAAATTCTTTGAGAGTTCGTGGATGAGTGTTGAGTGATTAAATTCGTTGTCCGAAGGCGATTCGTGCCCGTCGAGATCCTGGATGCCAAATTCCTTGATGCCATACGGCTTGATCCCGAGACCGTAATCGATCTTCGCGCCGCGCTTGACGAACTCGGCGTGCAGCGCTTCCGCATCCTCGCACCAGAAGTAGGCGTTCCACATGTGGTGAACGATTTTCCAGTGCGGGACCAGCTTGGTGCCCGGACAGGTCTGCGCGAGCATCACGATGAACCCGTCGCGCTTGACCATGCAGAAGTCCGGCGGCTCGTTCCAGAAGCGGTCGTAGGTAAACCCAAGCTGGTCGCGGTAATAATTGGCCGCCTTCACCACGTCGGCGACGAGGAGGACGGGGGCGCTGCCAGTCAATGTTGGTGCCTGAGCCACGATTCAGTTGAGTCTCTTCCGCTGGGTTTTGAGCGGAAGTAAAAGTGCCGGTTTTGCCTTCGCGACAGTCTTCTTCACGGGCTTGCCGAGATTCGCGATCGCCTTGCGGTGCGCGGGCTCGACTTCCTTCCACGAACTGGCGGCCATGCCGAGGTCGCGGATGATTCCGTCGTGCAGACCGTAGATCCAACTGTGAACAGTGAGTTCCTGGCCATGTTGCCACGCGTCGCGCACGATGCTGGTCTGGCAGACGTTCAGGACCTGTTCGAGGACGTTGAGTTCGCAGAGGCGATCCACGCGCTCGACTTCATTGTCGAGGGCCTTGAGCAACGACTCGTGCTTGTCGCGCACGTCCTGGATATGGCGCAGCCAGTTGTCCACGAGTCCATGACGGTCGCCGCGAAGAGCTGCGCGCACGCCGCCGCAGCCGTAGTGACCGCAAACGATGATGTGGCGGACCTTGATGACATCCACCGCAAACTGCGCGACCGACAAACAGTTCAGGTCGGTGTGAACAACAACGTTTGCGATGTTGCGATGGACGAAAATTTCGCCGGGCAGCAGGCCGACAATCTGATTCGCCGGCACGCGGCTGTCGGAGCAGCCGATCCAGAGATACTCGGGCGATTGCTGGCGCGAGAGCTTGGCGAAGAACTCCGGGTCGCGCTCGTGGATGCCCTTGGACCACGCGCGGTTCTTGTCGAAGAGATGGGCGAGGTTTTTCATCGTAGCACCTCCAATTGGCAGGGCCCCGACAGTAGCGCGTCCGCACCCCGAAGGGCTGCAACCTGAATAGCCCCGGATGCAATCCGGGGTGACCGAGTGACGAACTGACGGTAACCCCGGAGGGGTTGAACAGCCTCCAGCAAACACGAATTCGACCCCTTCAGGGTCGCGGCACGACGCAACATCCGTAACCCCGGATTGCAACCGGGGCTATTCAAATTCATCGCTTTCAGCGATGAACGAAGCCTGCATTCGTGTTCATTCGTGTCCATTCGTGGTTAAAAAAATCAGTTCTTTTCCAGCAACCGCTTCGCCTCTCGCGCGACCACCAATTCTTCATTGGTCGGTATCACCATCACCTTCACCTTTGAATTCGCGGTGGAGATGACGGCCTCGGTGGCGCGGATGGTAGAGTTCTTCTCAGCGTCGAGCACGATGCCGAGTTGGTCGAGATTCGCGCAGATCGCGGCGCGGAGTTCGGAACGGTTCTCGCCGATGCCGGCGGTGAACACGATGGCATCCGCGCCGTTCATCTGGAAGAAATAGCCGCCAATCCAACGGCGCGCTTCGCTGACGAAGACGTCAATCGCGAGCTGCGCCTTCGCGTTGCCTTTCGACGCCGCTTCCTGGATGTCGCGAATGTCGTTGGAGAGTCCGCCGGCCAGACCCTTCAAGCCGCCTTCCTTCGCGAACTGCCGCTGGGCTTCTTCGACTGAGACGCCGAGCGTCTTCACCACGTAGGGCAGCGCCTCGGCGTCAAGGTCGCCGACGCGATTGTTGTGGGGGAGGCCGGACTGCGGGCTCATGCCGAGGCTGTTGCCGATGGCGACGCCGTTTACGATGCCCGTGATGCTCGAACTACCGCCGAGATGGCAGGAAATCACGCGGAAGGGCGCACCTTCGACGGGCGACTTGCCACCGTCCACGTAGAGGTTCTGCGCGCGATGGGCGACGTCCTTGCGGCCGAGCAGTTCGGCGCTGCGTTCGGCGATGAACTTGTGGCTCGCGCCGTGAAAGCCCCAGCGGCGAACTCCGATGTCATGCCAGGAATCCGGCACGGCGTAGCGCATCATCGGCTCGGGCGCGAACTGGTAGAACGCGGTCTCGAACAACCCAACGAGCGGCACGCTGGGGACGCGCTTGGCGAAGAGGCGGATGCCGGTGATGTAGGGCGGATTGTGCGCGGGCGCGAGGCCGTTGTAGTCCTCCATCGCCTGGAGCACGCGCTCGTCGAACCGCACGCAGCCGGTGACGTTTTTCGCGATGACGGTCTTGAAACCGACGGCGGCGAGTTCGTTCTCGTTCGCGATGGCTTTGGCGTCCTTGAGTTGCGCGAGGCAATCCTCAATCGCCTTGGCATAATCGGTTACGCGCTCGAAGCCGCCCTTATGCAGGAGCGTCTCGGCGCCGTTCGAGAAGTCGAACAGGCGCCACTTGAGCGACGTGGAACCGATATTGGCGATGAGAATTTTCATCCGAGGGAAACCACGAATGAACACGAATGGACACGAATACTTGCGAGCGAGCGGCGGATCAACGCCAGCCCGAAGGGCTGCAATGTGAGTAGCCCCGGATGCAATCCGGGGTGCCATGAAGCCGAACGGACGCAACTCCGCAGGGGTTGAATCAGGTTGCTCAACGAACCATTCGACCCCGTTGGGGTCGCGCCGGTGCGTGACATCCCTGACCCCGGATTGCATCCGGGGCTATTCAGATTTATTCCCTTCGGGAACGTGGAATGTCTCGCAACGGAGATCACGGCACAGTTCGTTGACTGCGGCAGGTTACTGCGCGAGCCACTTGCCGAGACCGCTCAGGCCATCATGCGGGCGCGGGATGACCTGCACGCTGACGATCTGGCCGACCTGGGATGCGGCGGCGGCGCCAGCGTCGGTGGCGGCTTTCACGCTCGCGACGTCGCCGCGGAAGAACGCGGTGACATAGCCGGAGCCGACTTTTTCCCAGCCGGTGAAGCTGACGTTGGCGGCCTTGAGAGCGGCGTCAGTGGCCTCGAAGAGGGCGCAGAGGCCCTTGCACTCAATCATGCCGATTGCTTGGTTTGCCATAATTCGTGATGCGTAATGCGTGATTCGTGATGGTGAAATTACTTCTTCGCCGCGGTCGCGTCGCCGAGGAACGCCTTGGCGAGATCATCGTGCGGACGGGCGATGACGTGGCTGGCGACGAGTTCGCCAACCTTGCTGGCGGCCTTGCTGCCGGCGTCCACGGCGGCTTTCACGCTCGCGACGTCGCCGCGGCAGATGACCGTGATCAGTCCGCCGCCGATGGCGATGGTTTTGGAGATGGAGACGTTGGCGGCCTTGGCCATCGCGTCGGTGGCTTCCACGTTGCCCGTGTAGCCCTTGGTTTCAATCATGCCGATTGCTTCGCTCATAGTTCAGTTGGTTGTTGTTTGGAAAGGAACCACGAATGGACACGAATAGACACGAATCAAGTCCGGCGGGGCCGTGACTGCGTGCGAAGCACCAGTCGCAGCATCACCGAACATTCCACATGCTGCGGTTGGGTCTGCGACCACAGCCGCGCTCCGCAGGGATTCGTGTGAATTCGTGTCCATTCGTGGTTAAGAAATCATTTCACCAGCTCGCACGGCGTGTCGGGCTGGAGGTTGCAGGCGTTGCCTTCGTCGGTGTCGATGTGGACTTCGAGTTTGAACAGCGGGTCCACGCGCACCAGCATTTCGTCGAGCGAAATGGCGCAGGGGCCACCGATCTTGAGATGCATCTTGTCGCCCGCCTTCACGCCGTAGTAATCCGCGTCGGTCGGATGCATGTGAACGTGACGCAACGCGCGGATGATGCCGTCGGGCATTTCGAAGAAGCCGGCCGGCCCCATCAACATGCCGCCGATGGTGCCTTTGATATTGCCGGAGGCGCGCAGCGGAAGGTCGTAGCCGAGCGCGATGCCGTCGGTGTAGGCAAGTTCCACCTGATTGAGATTCCGGCACGGGCCAAGGATGCGGAGGTTGGAAATAACGCGGCTACGCGGGCCGACGAGCGTCACGGTCTCCTTCGCGGCGAACTGGCCTTCCTGATACAGCCACTTGTGAACCTGGAGCTGATGGCCCTTGCCGAACAGCGCATCCACGGCCTCCTGCGTGAGATGGCAGTGGCGCGCGCTGATGTTCACGACGAGCGGATTTGGCGCGGCGGCGGGCTTGGGCAGCGGCTTGCCGAGACGCGAATAGACGGCTTGCCGGACGAGATGCTCGACGACGGCGCGGTGCGGCGGAGATGACAAGGCGGCTGACATCGGACGAAATAGTTCCGTCGGCGTCGGAAAACGTCAAACGAAATCTTGCAATATCTTCCAAGTTCTTCCAAATTCTTGGCCGACATGCAGGCGGAAGAACGCCAGAAGCGGATCGAAGACCATCTCGTGAAGGTGGAGTTCGCGTCTTTGGCCGAGCTTTCCGAGTTGGTGGACGCCTCAGAATCCACTGTCCGTCGCGATCTGGGCGTGCTGGAAAGCAAAGGCAGCGTCCGACGTACGCACGGCGGGGCGCGGCTGGAGAATCCCAAGTCGGACGAATTCACGTTTTCGGCCCGGGATACGCATCAACTCGACGAGAAAGAGGCCATTGGCGCGGCTTGCGCGAAGCTGATTCAGCCGAACCAGACGGTCATCATCGACGCCGGCACGACCTGTTATCACGTCGCCCGCCATCTGGAAGCCAAGACGCCGCAGATCATCACCAACTCGCTGCCGGTGGCGAATCTCTTCGCGGCGGCGAACAAGCTGGAGGTCGTGGTCAGCGGCGGCGTCATCTATCCGCGCCTCGGCGTGCTGGTGGGGCCGCTGGCGGTGGAAGCTTTTGGCAAGATTCGCGCGGACGTGGCCATCATGAGCTGCGGCGGCATTACGACCGAGGGCATCATGAATTCCCACGGGCTGCTCATCGAAATCCAGCGCGCGATGATTCAGGCCGCGCGCAAGGTGATCTTCTGCATCGACTCATCGAAGTTCGGCCGGCAGAGCATCTCCAGGCTGTGCGACCTCGACGTGGCGGACATCGTTGTCACGGATAAGACGGTTTCGCCCGAGATCTTGAAAGCGCTCCGACGGAGCGAAGTGGAAGTGGTGTCCGGTTGAACAGTATGTGGAGGGCGGGCGGCCCTGAACAGAGTGATGAAAACCGGCTAAACTGCTGTCGCCGGCCGGCCGTTATCGTTGGTGGTGCGAATGGCTTCGTATTTGGGCAGCCCCGATCTTGACTCGTCGGATCGGTTCTCCACATTTACCCGCGTTCGCCGCAGACATTGATGTCACATCGCGAAGTTTCAAACTCAAGTAATGGATTATGCCGACCACTGAAACTCAACCCAGCGAGGGTTCCAATCCGCGCTCGATTCTCTTCATCGCGTTGAACCCCGAGGACACCGGCAACATTCGCGAGGGCCTGCGCGACATGGCGGACAAATGGCGGCTGGAGTTTGTCTCGAACGTGCGCCAGGGCCTGACCGCGCTGGGCAAGGAACATTTTGACGCCGCGGTCGTGGACTTGCAGGCGCCGGGCATCGATGCGCCGGGGCTGTTCAAGACGATGATGGATGAATCGCCCACGACGTTGCGGCTGGGCATCATCACGCCGCCGGAGCGGCAGGCCATCCAGCAGGTGAAGGCGGCCGTCCACCAGCTTCTCACCAAGCCCTGCGAGCCGAAGGTGTTGAAGGCGGTGCTGGCGCGGACGTTTTCCTCGCAGGAATTTTTGACGGACGAGAATTTCAAGCGTCTCGCCAGCGGCATCCGCTCGCTGCCCGTGCTTCCGCAGATTTACACGGAGCTGATGACGGAGCTGAAATCGGACGATCCTTCGCTGGAACGCGCCGGCCAGATCGTGGCGAAGGACATGGGGCTGAGCGCGAAAATCCTCACGCTGGTGAACTCGGCGTTCTTCGGCCTCGGGCGGCCGATCACGCACCCGTCGGACGCGGCGATGTTCATCGGCACGGAGACGTTGCGCGCGCTGGTACTGTCGTTGCAGGTATTTTCACAATTCAGCTCGGTGCGCCTGAAGGAATTCAGCGTGGAGAACCTGTGGAAGCACAGCTGGACGACCGGGGTGCTCGCGAAGCGGCTGTGCGAGTTCGAGGAGGCGGATCGAACCGTGACCGACGAGGCATTCATCGCGGGGCTCCTCCACGATCTCGGCAAGCTGATGCTGGCGGCGAACCTCCCCTCGCAGCTCGAAGAAAACATCCGCCAGGGCCGCCAGAAAAAGCTCACGCTTTGGGAGCAGGAGTACCAGGTTTTCAACGCCTCCCACGCGGAACTCGGCGGCTACCTGCTCAGCACCTGGGGCCTGTCACAGGGCGTGGTGGAAGCGGTGGCGTTTCATCACCGGCCGACGCTGGCCCGGCGCCAGAATTTTTCCGCGCTCACGGCGGTGCATGTGGCGAACACGCTCGCCAAGAAGGGGCCGAGCGAGTGCGGATTGAATCCGCAACCGGTCAGCATGGAATACCTGCGCTCGCTGGATCTCGGTGAACGCGTGGAGGGCTGGAAACAGTTCTTCAACGAGGCGATGGAGAAGCGAAGCTGAGAGCGCGTCACAGGCTCGGGGTGAGAAGTTTTTCCACGCGGCTGGACACATTCTCCACGGTCAGCCCGGCAAGTCCCTTCGGGCTGCTCAGGATTTGAAGCCCGGGATTTCTCGGAGCCCAGACTTCGCGGATCGTTTCCCCCCACAATACCAGTCCCGGCAATCCCAGCGCGCCCGCCAGGTGCGTGATGCCGGAATCGTGCCCGACGAAGCCGGTGCAGGCGGTGAGCCGCGCCGCCAGCCTGGTCAGCGGCAGATTTCGCGCGATCTCGATTCGTGAGCGCGGCAAGCGTTCCGCGAGCCGTTCCAGTCGGTTGCCTTCGGCTTCGCCGCCAACGAGCAGCAGGCTCGCATCGGTGCGTTCAACCAGATGTTTCAGCAACGCCGCCCAGTTTTCTTCCGGCCAGTTTTTACGCTCGCCGCCGCTGCCGGGATGGACGGCGAGTTGGGGAGCGAGGGGCGGGACGAGCGGTGAGAGCGACAGCCGCGGCAGCGGATCGGCCCCAAAGATCGCAAGCCGTTCGAGCGGCTTCAGCAACACGTCGCTGGCGTGAATTTTCGCGGCGTCTTCGGGCCGGTGAGGACCGAGGATGAACTGTGCCTTCGAACAGCGGGCGACATTGGACTGGAAGAATTCGTCCGGATCGTAGAGATACGAAACGATGACGGCGAAGCTCGCGAAGTATTCCTGAAGCCCGGGCGTCAGCGTGCCGTTGCGGGCAAAGAAACCCGCCAGCGCGCGGGATTCGATGGGCTGGACCTCGTCAACGAGCCCGCCCTCAAGCGCCAGCTGCGTGACGTGGCTGTAACCGAGGACGTGGAGTTTCGCCGTCGGGAACTGGCTGCGGAGCGCCGCGAAGACGGGCAGGGTGAGGATGAAATCTCCGATGGCACCGCCGCGAATGATGAGGATGCGGCCGTTCATCTCAGCGGGCGCAGAAACTTACAGACATCTTGTGGTGAAAAATCTCCCCAGCCTGTTGCAACCTCGATGGTTTCTGCGGGCGGGGACGCCCGCACTCCTCC
>JBDHQG010000594.1:0-3295 GCA_039806925.1 Limisphaerales bacterium | reverse complement strand
CCGACCTTCCAGCCGCCGTAAACGCCGACGTGGATGAGCAACGACAAAACCAGCGCGGCCGCCAGTGGATTTCGCTCCACGAGGCGCGCGACGGCTTTGGAATCAACCACGTTCATGCGCAGTCAGGATGACGGACTCATTTCGGTGGAGCAACAGTTTTGCCGTTTCCGGCTCCGTCCACGACTCGTCTTCATCCGTTCAATCTCTATCGGCAGCATCGCCCGCGCTTCAACGCGCGCCGGCGGAGCGACGCTGTAGAGACGCTGGCAAAGCGCGTCTATTCGGCTCGAATGCCGGCAGCCCGGGATTTGCGCTTGCCGCGATGCCCGCGCTTTGGCGACAACGATCCCGATGAACCGCGGCGACACTCCAAGACCGGCGGCGCACCGGCTCCGAACGACGCCAGCCCTCGCGCTCGCGCTGGCGCTGTCCGCTTGCATGACAGCAAGGGACACCGCCTTCGCCTCCGACTCGCCATCGCCGCGCTTCGTCGAGATTTCGCGCTTCGCGAACTTCCATCGCACGACAGACGCCGGGTCCGGCACAATCGTGCTGGAATCGAAGTGGCTCCGCCCGCCCGTCGCGTGGGATGAATTGATCGTCTCGTGGAACGCGGAGACGCCGCCCGGCACCGGCCTGCGCTTTGAAGCGCGCGCGATGATCACGAACCGCCCGACGAAGTTTTTCCACCTCGGCTTCTGGGCGGACGACACGAACGCGCAGCCGCGCGAAAGCGTCCTGCGGCAGAAAGATTCCGATGGCGACGTGCTGACCGACACGCTGGCGCTGCGCCAACCGGCGGGGTCATTGCAGCTCCGCGTCACGCTCGTCCCGGATTCGCAGGGCAAACCGCCGACGCTCAAGCGCGTCGGGCTCAGCTTCGCGAACCGCTCCGCGAAACCAGTTCCGCAGCCGCCGCTGACAAAGGCGTGGGGCCGGATCCTCGATGTGCCCGAGAAATCCCAACTCTCCTACGCCGGAGGGCGCGACTGGTGCAGCCCCACCTCCGTGTCGATGGTCCTCAATTACTGGGCGCGCCGGCTCAAACGCCCGGAGCTCGCCGCCGACGTGCCCGAAGTCGCCGCCGGAGTTCACGACGGCAACTGGCCCGGCACCGGCAACTGGCCGTTCAACACCGCCTTCGCCGGGCGCTTCCGCGACATGCGCGCCATCGTCACCCGGCTGAACGACGTGTCCGAACTGGAAACGTTGATTGCCGTCGGCGTGCCGCCGATCATTTCAGTCTCCTACGCCGCGCTGTATGGCCGGTCCAACAACCAAAACAACGGCCATCTCGTCGTGCTCGTCGGATTCACGGCAGAGGGCGATCCGATTGTGAACGATCCGTGGGCGGAATTTCAGAAGGGCGACAAGGTTCGCGTGACCGTGAAACGCGAGAACCTGGCCAAAGCCTGGGCGCATTCGCGGCGGACGGTTTACCTCATTCATCCCGAGTCGGTGAAGCTACCGAGACAGCGTGAGAAGCGATGGTGAACACAAACCCAGCGTGCCGCCGGCATCTTGCCGGCAGCACGTTGAGGTTAGTAACGCGGGACGGTGGAATCCACCTCGCGAGACCACGCATCGATGCCGCCGCTCAGGTTGCGAAGCTTGTGAAACCCCTGCTGCCGCAGCCAGCCAATCGCATGGAGACTGCGCACGCCATGATGACAATAGACCACGATATCCCTGTCCTTCCATGCGTCGAGTTCCGCCACGCGATCCGGAATCTGCCCGAGCGGAACCAGCTTGGAATCCGGCAACGCCGCGAACCGGTGCTCCTCCTCCTCGCGGACATCGAGCAGCATTGGAGGATTCGCCCCGCGCAACCATCCGGCCAGCTCCGTGGCCGAAAGCTGGATGGAGGCGGATGGCATAAGAAGTTCACGCGCCGCGAAGGCGGCGGTCACTGGCTCAGGCCCGCGAGATAACGCTCGGCGTCAATCGCCGCGGCGCAACCCATGCCCGCTGCCGTGATCGCCTGGCGGTAGACGTGGTCCGAGCAATCGCCCGCCACGAAGATGCCGGGGACGTTGGTCGCGGATCCCTCCTTTCGCGCGATGTAGCCGTTCTCGTCCATGTCGATCATGCCCTTGAACAGCTGCGAATTCGGGATATGGCCGATGGCGACAAACACGCCGGCGCAATCGAGCGTGGACTCGGCGTTCGTCTTCAGATTGTTCACCTTCACTCCCGTGACCTTGTCCTTCGTGACATCGAGGACATCCGTCACCACGGTGTCCCAGACCGGCTTGATCTTCGGATTCGCCAGCGTGCGCTCCGCCATGATCTTCGAGGCGCGCAAGGTGTCGCGACGATGGATCAAGTAAACCACGGATGCGAACCGCGTCAGGTACATCGCCTCTTCGCAGGCGGAATCACCACCACCGACGACGACAAGCGGCTGGTTGCGGAACATCGGCAGCGCGCCGTCACACGTCGCGCAATAGGTCACGCCCTTCTTCTCCAGCAAATCCTCGTTCTTCAGCCCGAGATGCCGGTGGCCCGCGCCGGTCGCGATGATGACCGTCCGGGTCTCCACTTTGTCACCGTCAATGGTCACCTGAAAATTCTTACCCGATTTTTCGACCGCCTCGACCGTGCTGCCGAACTTGATGCGCGTGCCAAAACGCTCGGCCTGCTTCTGCATCCGCGTCATCAACTCGTAGCCGTCGACTCCCTCCGGGAAACCGGGGAAATTTTCCACGATGCTGGTGGTGGTGAGAAGGCCGCCGGGCATCTCGCCGGTGACCAGAAGCGGATTCAGATTCGCGCGCGCCGTGTAGATGGCCGCCGTGTAACCGGCGCAGCCGCTGCCAATGATGATGACGTTTTCCATAAACTTGCGCGTAAGCTAGGGACGCACCTTTGGCTTGGCAAGCGCCCCCGCCCCTTTCACGGATTAAATTGCTCTAACCAAATGCCGGTTGGGGAAACACTGAAAAACAATTTCAACCACGAATACACACGAATGAACACCAATGAAAACAAGGCTCCGAGTTTGGACATTCGTGTTCATTCGTGTTCATTCGTGTCCATTCGTGGTTCAATCAGTGCTTCCTTAGCCGGAACGATGCAGTAGGAAATCGCGAACTGAGGTCTGCCGTGCCGGTAGGACAGCGCTTCCAGCCTGTCCACGAGTTCACCAACGCGAACACCAAAACGGTTTGGCCAAACGAACGTTCATTTTCCAGTGCCCACCGCCTTGCAGGGCGGGACAGGCAGGATGCCTGTCCTACCTTCTACTGCATCGTTCCGGCTGATATTCATTCGCATTGCCGCCGGAACGCGGAGG
>JBDHQG010000593.1:0-3301 GCA_039806925.1 Limisphaerales bacterium | reverse complement strand
GGCGGCGCGTTGCGCGTCGCAGGAGCGGGCATCGGCACGTCCACGCCGGTCTTCGTCCATCGCGCCACGGCGGCGAACATCGCCAACAACTACACCAGAATCGACCATCCGCACTGCAACGGGAATCCCAACGCCATCCTCATCATCACGCAGAACTTCAATCCCGGAAACGGCGTCGGCACCTACAACAACTCTGCCGTTGGCGTATTCTACGACGGATTCACCAGCCGTTGGGCCATCTTCAATGAGGACACTGGCGCTCCCATGCCGGTCAACGCCGCCTTCAACGTAATGGTCTTCAAACCCTGATCTCATCGAGGCTTCCCATGAAAACATTCTTCATAGTGCTGGTCGGCATGTGCGTCGCCCTTCTGACGCCGGGAATCAACGCCCAATCATTCGCCGTCATCGGCCACGTCGTGGCGGGCGGCGGTGGCACGAGCCATGGATCCGGCTTCGCCATCACCGGCACCATCGGGCAGGCGGACGCCGCTCCAAGATTGCAGAACGGTTGCTGGTCCATCGACCCCGGGTTCTGGAGCGCGTATGCCGTGGTGCAGACGCCGGGCGCTCCCGTGCTTCGCGTCCGCCGAAGCTTTCTCGATTACGTCCGGGTTTCGTTTACTCCCGACTGCCAGAACTGGATTCTGCAATGGACCACCGAGCTGAAACCGAACGCCGCGGACACGGACTGGCATGATGACGAACCCGCGAATCTGCTGGTGGCCGGGGATGAATTGGTCCGCGACTTCACGATCTCGGGCTGGGGCCCACGTCTGTTCTTCCGGTTGCGAAAGCCGTAGCGGCTCCGGGCGATCCCGCCAATTCCCGCTCAAGGTCTTTCCTCATCAAATGATTCAAGCGGTGCAGATCGCGGAAGTGTTGTTGAAGTAGCTGGCCGCATTCAGTGACTTTCAAACACGCGTCCGAATAGCCAAACTCGCGTGTCAGTGCCTCTCTGGCAGAACTCGCCTCAAAGGTAATTCGGGTAACCTCGAATTTGCCATACTAGGCGGGTAACGAAGAATGAGATGATGCAGACCAGAACGTACCCATAACGGATGAGTCGAAGGTCCGTTTTCGTGAACTCTCCTTTTCGCCTCGCTTGCAACAAGACGACAGCTCCCCAGAACGCTGCTAGTGCGTAAAGGCAAACTTGAGTCATCACGCCACCGTCCAGAACCAAACTGGACAAAATTACGACCAGCATCTGAAGAACCACCGCTGGAAGTATCTCAGCCCGAAGTGAGTTGTTCCGGTTCGGTTCGTCACTCATGGAAAAACACTAGCAGAGAAATCAACGATTCACTACTTCCCCGCCGCCTTCTCCGTCACGAAATTCAGTGACCCAACCTGCGCGAGCTTCGAGGCATCGATCACTTTCACGATCTCGCCGAACGGCGCCTGCTTGTCCGCCTTCACGGCGACCTTGAGCTGAGGATCCTTCTTCACCGCCGCCGCCAGCGCGCTCTGCAATCCATCCAGCGTCACCGCGCGGTCGCCGACGAACAGGTAGGGATAGTTCGTGGTGACCTGCACGACGAACGGCTTCGCTTCCACCGCGCCGGGCTGGGCTTCCCTGGAGGTCGGCAGGGTCAGCTTGAGCGCCGGCTCCACCTTCTTCGCCGTGGTCGTGACCATCAGGAAGATCAACACCACCAGCAGCACGTCGATGAGCGAGACGATGATCACGGAGGGCGTGCGCTGCCGCTTCTTGGTGAGAAATCTCATGGGTCGCGGTGGTTTGTGGCTCAGGCTGATTTGGCGGCCGCGCGCACCGCCTCCGTCGCCGTCCCCGTCCGATAATGCTTGCGGAGAAACTCATCACACACCGCCTCCATCTTCACCGCGAACGCCTCGACCTTGCGGCTGAAATAGCTCCATGAAACGAGCGCCGGAATTGCGATGACGAGGCCCATCAATGTCGCGTAAAGCGCGATGCTGATGCCGTTCGCGAACTTGCCGGTGTTCGCCGCCGCGCCGGTGTCCATGCTGCCGAAGAGTGAGATGAGCCCGAAGATCGTTCCGACCAATCCCATGAGCGGCGCGATGCCGACGATGATTTCAAGCACGACGAGGAACCGCTCCAGCTTGCTGATCTCGTAGCGGGCGCGCGTCTCCACGAGCGCGCTATTTTCGCTCTTTGGCATGTCGAGATGGTCCACCGAGAACAGCAGCAGCTTGGCAAGCGGCGAGGCGTTCTGCGCGCAGACGCTCTTGAGCATCTGCAAATCGCGCGGCGCGGAGTAGCTCACCACCGCTTCCGTGAGCGCGCGTGGCGCGACCTTTTCTTCCCGCAGCGCGAGAGCGCGTTCCACGATGACGGTGACCGCCGTGATCGAAGTGAGGACCAGCAGAACAATAATGAACGTTTCCATGTCGGGTGTGTTGTACCGGAAAACCGGCGTCAGCTTCAATTGTAATAAAAGGTGAACCGGATCTCGCGCGTGTTGCCGGCAATCGTCTGGCGCATCTGCGCCGGCCAGCGCGGGTACGGCGCCGGGTTCAAAATCGCGCTCTGGCAGAGCATGCTTTGAATCTCGCCCACGTCCGTCTCTGCAACCTTCAGCTCCGTGATGCGCCCGTCGCTCGTGAGTTTGAAATCCACGACCACCTTGCCGGGACGCCGCGTGCCCTGATGGTCGTCCAGCAGCAGGTGCCAGCAACGTTCCACCGCGGAGATGAACGCCGCGTCGTAATCGCCAAACGGCGATGCCTTCACGTCGAAGCTCACCGAACCCTTGCTGGACACGCCGCCCTCCTGCCGCAGCTTCTCGCCCGTCAAAATTCCCTTCCGCTGCTTCGCCTCCGTGAGCGTGCGCGGGCGCGACTGCGCTTTCTTTTCCGCGTCGCCCGTCGTCGCGTCCATCTGGCCGTCGCTCTTCGGCCTCGGCTTGAGCAACGCGAGATCGCCTGGCGCATCTGACTTCGGCTTCGGCTCGGGGGCGCGCTCTTCCTCCGCGGGTTTCTGCGGGGCCGGCTGGAGCGGGAAGGGCTTCGGCTTCTCATTCTCCATCACGCGCACCACCTGCTCCTGCTTGCCGTCCACCTTCACCTTCTCCGCCTCCTTCGGATCGGGATTCGAGGCTTTCGTGTTCTTCGTGCTGTAAAGTTTCGCGTCCTTCGGCTCCTCGGCCACGGCGGTGTCCGGATCGATCTCCACAAACGTCATCGGGATCGTGGGATTGAGCTTCGCCTGTTCCTGCGCGGATTTCGACTCCGGCGGCCTGGCGAGCTTCTTGGTGAGGGCGATCAGCCACGTCGGCTGATGTTCCCACCAGCCGAAACGTTTGCCGACCTT
>JBDHQG010000592.1:0-3309 GCA_039806925.1 Limisphaerales bacterium | reverse complement strand
CCATATCACCGCAAGGCGGGATTTGAGGCAATACAATACGTCATCGAATTTACGCCGATTAGCACTTAGGAGACAATCCGGGCTGGGTGCGGTCCAACGCCTGGATCTGGCTCTTTTCATCGAGACAAAGAACGACGGCATTCTGCGGTGGAGTGAGATAAACGCCGACAACGTCGGTGAGCTTTTCCAGAAACCTGGGATCGCGGGAGAGTTTAAAGCTCCTGGTCCGATGCGGCTTGAGCTGATGATCCACCTCAATGCGATGGACGGTGTTTTTGCTTACCTTCTGAGCCCGCGCCAAAGAACGAGTGCTCCAATGCGTGGCCCCGGGAGGTTTGTTTTGCAAGGTGGCCTTAACGATGCATGCGACATCTTTGCTCTTGAAGGGAGACTTCCGTCCACGGCCGGGCGCAATCTCCCAAACGCAACCGATGCCTTGGGCTAGCGATCAATGTCGCCACAGGGCGACGGTTCGACGTTGAATTCCCAATGCTTCGGAAATCTGCTGGTCCTGTTTTCCTTCGGAGGCCAGTAGAACGATCTGGGAACGCAGCACGACTTGTCGCGGTGTTGAACCGGCCTGCAGCCACTGATGAAGTCGGACAACTTCACTTTCAGACAGAACGATCGAGGCAGCTTTGCGTGGCATGCACCCATGCTATCTCTGGGCCGGATTTGTGTAGTTATTTCGGGGACACCACGCTAGCGCCCCGACAATGCTGGCGAAAGCGCGAAGCGGTCCCCTGCCCTGCACGGGACGCGGCGCTGGCCATCGCCGCGTTGACATCTCCTACACCGTTCTTCACTCTTCACGCATGGCAAAACCAGCTTTGGGTCGCGGGCTGGGTGCGTTGCTGGGCGGGACAACTCCATCCGCAAAACCAGTGGTGCCTCCTGTCGCTTCCCCCACCACCGCAAATGTCGCAGCCCCGGCTGTCGACGAGCGGGAGCGCGTCCAGAAGGTTCCCCTGGACCGCGTGCAGCCGTGCCCTTTCCAGCCGCGCAAAGATTTCACGCAGGAATCCCTGCAAGAGCTCGCCGACTCCATCAAGGAACAAGGCATCATCCAGCCGCTGATCGTCCGCAAGAAGGGCGACCGCTTCGAGCTCATCGCCGGCGAACGCCGCTGGCGCGCCGCCCAGATCGCGAGCCTGAAGGAGGTGCCGGTCATTCTCCGGGACGCCGATGACCGGGAAGTCCTGGAGCTCGCGCTCATCGAAAATCTTCAACGCGAGAACCTCAATCCCATCGAGGAGGCGCTCGGTTATTCGGAGCTGGTCAGCGCGTTTCAAATGCGCCAGGAGGATGTCGCCACCAAGGTCGGCAAGAGCCGCGCGGTCGTGGCGAACGCCCTGCGTTTGCTGAAGCTCCCGTCCGAAGTGCAGACGTTCGTGCGGGACAACCGCCTCTCGGTCGGCCATGCGAAAGTCATCCTGGGCCTGGCCACGACCGACGAGCAGAAGCTGGCCGCGGAACGCATTCTCAAGGATGGGTTGAACGTGCGGCAGACCGAGGAGCTCGTGACGCGCCTGCAGCAGCCGGCGGTGGCGGTGGCGGCCCACAGCCGCAACGGCGGCGCCGCGCCGGCCATCCGCGACGTGCATGTCGCGAATCTCGAGAGCAAGCTTCGCGAACGTCTCGGGACGAAAGTTCAGCTTCGCTATCGCGCCGGCAAGGGCGCGCTCGACATCCGTTTCTACAGCGACGACGAGCTGGAGCGCATCGTGCAGATCCTTGGCGTGTCAGTGGAATGAACTGGAACGAACGCTTGCCGGCGGCCGCCCTGGTTCCCGGGCCGAAACCAGCTTTGATCGATGGTTAAATCACTCCCCATGCTCCACTCCGAAGAATTTCGCGAACAAACCGCCGCCAGGCTTCTCGCCGGCATCGAACGCGCCAGCCGCCTCCGCGCCTTTGTGGGCATGGACGGCTTCGTCGATGAAATCATCCACGTCGTTGACAAGCGTGACAACGCCGAGCGCTTCAGCCGCCTGCCCACCATCAGCGCGCTGGCGGAGCGCCTCGCCGGCGCCGCGGGCAAGAGCACGAACGTCGAGCTCGTCAACCAACGCCTCAAGCTCGGCGGCAACGGCCCGATCATGGCCAACGCGCTGGCCAGCCTCGGCGTGAAGGTCACCTACGTCGGCGCGCTCGGCTATCCGCACCTGCACCCGGTGTTCTCGGAGTTCGCCCAACGCGCCGAGGTTCACAGCATCGCCGAGGCGGGGCACACGGACGCGCTGGAGTTCGAGGACGGCAAGCTGATGCTGACCAAGACGACTTCGCTCAACGAGGTCACCTGGGAAAACATCCAGCTTCGCTACGGGCGGAACAAGTTCATCGACAATTTTTCCACGGCCGATCTCGTCGGCTTCGTGAACTGGACGATGATTCCCTACATGAGCGACCTGTGGGAATCGTTGCTCGGGGAGTTCTGCCCCACGCCGCCCTTCCCGCGCCGGAAGATTTTCTTCGACCTCGCCGATCCGGAGAAGCGCACGCCGAAGGACATCGCGCGGGCGCTCGATTTGATTGTTCGTTTCGAGAAGTACTTTGAAGTCATCCTCGGCCTGAACGAAAAGGAAGCCTACGAAATCGGAAAGGTGCTCGGCTTGGAAACCGCGAACCGCTCCCGCGACGGGCTGGCCGCGCTGGCCGTGGAGATCCAGAAGCGCTGCCCGCTCGACACCCTCGTCATTCATCCCGTCAGTTTCGCGCTGGCGGTCTGCGGCGGTGTTCCCTCCGTGGTGGATGGGCCTTTTGTTGAGAAGCCGCTGATCACCACGGGAGCGGGCGATCATTTCAACTCCGGTTTCTGCCTCGGCAAACTGCTCGGGCTCGACAACGCCGGAGCGGTGCTGACGGGGACAACGTGCAGCGGATTCTACGTGCGCACGGCGAAGAGCCCGGACATCAACGACCTCGCCGGCATGTTGCGGAACTGGCCGAGCCGATGAACGGAGTTGAATCGCCGCGCTGAATTTCCTACGAACGTTCCCAACATGGTCCTGCCCATCGTCAAATACGGTCATCCGGTGCTCCGCAAGAAAGGCGAGCGCATCACGGAGATCACGCCCGCCATCAAGAAGCTGATCGAGGACATGCTGGAAACGATGTACGCCGCCGAGGGCGTCGGGCTGGCGGCGCAGCAGGTGGCGCACGCGCTGCAGCTGACGGTCATCGACGTGCGCGAAATCAAGGAGCGCCCGTCGAGCCTGGAAATCAACGGCGAACCGGCGGACGTCGCGTCCATCATGCCGCTGGTGCTGATCAACCCGGAGCTCAAAGGGTGCGGCAACAGCGTCTCCG
>JBDHQG010000591.1:0-3310 GCA_039806925.1 Limisphaerales bacterium | reverse complement strand
CGCATCACTACCACCAGTCCGCGCGGACGAACAGCAACCCGGGCCGCGGCTGGGTGATGGTGCGTTCTTCACGGCTGGACGCCGCGTCGCTGATCGCAGCCATGGAGTCGGGCGATTTCTATGCGTCGTCGGGCGTGGTGCTGAAAGACGTGAAGCGCGGCCCTCACGAATTGAGCGTGGAGATTCAGGCCGAGCCCGGCGTGCAATACAGGACGGAGTTCATCGGGACGCTCAAGGGATTCGATCCTTCGAGCCGCCCGGGGCCGCGCCCGACCAACAGCATCTACGCGGTGACGCGGCTTTACACGGAACAGATCGGCACCGTGCTGGCGGTGAGCGACGGCGTAACCGCGCGTTACCAGCTGGATGGCGACGAGCTTTACGTGCGCGCGCGGGTGACTTCGACCAAGGCGAAGCCGAACGCGTTTGGGACGAATGAAGTGGAGCGGGCGTGGACGCAGCCGGCAGTGCCGGTGCGTTGACACTCCGGCGCGCGGTGCCTACGTTGCCGCCGCATGTTCAAGCTCGAATCACCCTTCGCCCCTGCCGGGGATCAGCCGGCGGCCATTGCGAAACTGACAGAAGGTCTGCTGGCGGGCGCGAAGCATCAGACGCTGCTGGGCGTCACGGGTTCGGGCAAGACGTTCACCGTCGCGAACGTGGTGAGGAACCTCAACCGTCCCACGCTGGTCATCTCGCATAACAAGACGCTGGCGGCGCAGCTCTACGCCGAGTTCAAGTCGTTCTTCCCCAACAACGCGGTCGAATACTTCGTCAGCTACTTCGATTACTACCAGCCGGAGGCTTACATCCCGCGCACGGACACGTTCATCGAGAAGGATTCGAGTGTGAACGAGGCCATCGAGCGGATGCGGCTCTCGACGATGAACGCGCTCTTCACGCGGCGCGACGTGCTGGTGGTGGCGAGCGTGTCGTGCATCTACGGCATCGTGAGCATGGAGGATTACAAGGCGATGGTCATCCACCTCGCCGTGGGACAGGAGCTGACGCGCGAGCAACTGCTGCTGCGCATGATCGACCTGCAATACAACCGCAACGACATCGAGTTCACGCGCGGCAATTTTCGCGTGCGCGGCGACACGGTGGAAGTCTGCCCGGCGTATCGCGAGGACGCGCTGCGCATCGAGTTCTTCGGCGAACAGATCGACCGGCTGACAAGATTTGATCCGCTGACGGGCGACAAGATCGAGCAGCTCGACTCGGTGGCGATCTTTCCGGGCAAGCAGTTCGTGACGCCGGCGGACAAGATGAAGCGCGCGATCCTCTCCATCCGCGAGGAACTCGGACCGCGCATCGCGGAGTTCGAGAAGCACGGCAAGCTGCTCGAAGCGCAGCGCATCAAGATGCGGACGGAGTATGACCTGGAGATGATGGAGGAGATGGGCTTCTGCTCGGGCATTGAGAATTATTCGCGCCACATCGCCGCGCGTCCGCCGGGGTCGCGTCCGCACACGCTGATCGATTTCTTTCCGCCGGATTTTCTGCTGGTGCTCGACGAATCGCACGTCACGGTGCCGCAGATCGGCGGCATGTACGCGGGCGACATGTCGCGCAAGAAGGTGCTGGTGGAACATGGATTTCGTCTGCCGAGCGCACTGGACAACCGGCCGCTGAACTTCCCGGAGTTCCAGGCGATGCAGGGCCAGACGATCTACGTGAGCGCGACGCCGCAGCAACAGGAGATCGAATGGTCGAAGGGACAGGTGGTGGAGTTGGTGGTGCGCCCGACGGGATTGATTGATCCCACCATTACGCTGAAACCGCTCAAGGGTCAGATTGATGATCTGATCAACGAGGCGCGCAAGCGGGTGGACAAGAAGGAGCGCGTGCTGGTGACGACGTTGACCAAGCGCACGGCGGAGGAGTTGACGGATTACCTGCGCGACATCGGGATCAGCGTGCGGTATTTGCACAGCGAGATTGATGCGATTGAGCGCGTGGAGATTCTTCGCGCGCTGCGCAAGGGGGAGTTCGACGTGCTGGTGGGAATCAACCTGCTGCGCGAAGGACTGGATCTGCCCGAGGTTTCGCTGGTGGCGATTCTCGATGCGGACAAAGAAGGTTACTTGCGCTCGACGACGAGCTTGATCCAGACGGCGGGTCGCGCGGCACGGCATTTGAACGGCGAGGTGATTCTGTATGCGGACGTGAAGACGCAGAGCATCCAGAAATTCCTCGCCGTGTCGCAGTATCGCCGGGAGAAACAGATCGCCTACAACAAGGAGCACAACATCACGCCGCGCAGCGTGAGCCGCGCGGTGGAGGAGAGTCTTTCCACGCGCGACGAGCAGGCGGCGAAGGCTACGGCGGTGTTGAACGAGGCGGGCGGAAACCTCGACGTGACGGAGACGGTTCGCCAGCTCGAGGAGGAAATGCTGGCGGCGGCGAACAATCTGGAATTCGAGAAGGCGGCGTTGCTGCGGGATCAAGTCCGCGAGCTGAAACGGATGTCGGGCGATCCTTCAGGAGGCTCAGCGAAAGAGCCGGCCGGTTATGGTGCAGGGCGGGGGCGAAAGTTTCGTAAAGGACGATAGCCGGCCAGGGCATCAATTTACACGGACGGTTCAAGTGGCGCGGGGCGGCGCGCGTCAGATGAGCGTCTGGTTGTCGCATGAAGACGCTGAAGAAACAGTTGTAACCTCGGTTGCGGTCCTGGCGTCCTTCCCTGTGTCGGCAACGACAGTCAGTAAAAACTACAAACGAAAGAAAGGTTCGATATGGTGCGTGCAATGATTCTTGCGGTTGGCCTGGCCAGCGCGATGGCCCTTACCGCCCGTGCGGAAGATGACAAAAAGCCGGAGAAGCCGAAGCGTCCGCAGTTGACGGAGGAGCAGAAGGCTCTTCGCAAGGAGATGATCGACAAGTACGACAAGGACAAGGACGGCAAGCTTTCTCCTGACGAGCGCAAGTCGATCAGCGCCGAGGACAAGGAGAAGATGCAGAAGGGCGGCATCGGCGGCCCGCGCAAGAAGAAGGCGGAGTAAGCTTCTTCATCTCATCGGTTTTGTCCGCCATCGCTGCCGTCATGGCCGCGGTGGCGGATTTTGTTTTGCCGGAGGATTGTTCAACGGTGGCGGACTCGAAGGAAGTAATTCGATCCGAGGAGGAACTCAAAGTCCGTCTGCACGAGTTCGAATGACAGGTGGCCGAGGTCGGGATCGCCCTGGAGGCGTTCGAGGTGCGGGCTGCGTCTGGCCTCGAAGGTGACGATGGGATAGAAGCGCGATTCAGTCCCGGTCACGCGCATGATTTCCCGGACGGAACGCTTGTGGAATTCGTAATCGAAGTG
>JBDHQG010000590.1:0-3313 GCA_039806925.1 Limisphaerales bacterium | reverse complement strand
GGCGCCGGCGCTGGAACCGGCGCGGAGCTGCGAGGCGAGGGCGGTGAGGTTGCTGGACTGCGTGGCCTCCTTGGTGCGCAGGGTGGTGGTGACGCTGGTGAATTCGCGCACCTGCCGATCGAGCCGGGCGTTGGCGCGTTCGAGCTCGGCGAGCTTCGTGGCCTGGGCTTCGCGCGCGATGGTTTCGGAGCGTTGCGCTTCTTCGGTGGCGTGGAGGCGTTCGTGGGCGCTGCGAAGTTGCCGCCACTGCGCCGCGCAAACGACGACCAGCACCAGCGTGGCGAGGCCGAGAAGAGTGATGACGAGTTTTTGCATGGTGTGTGGTTTAGACGGACGCGGTGTTTCCGAGTCACGATCTATTTCCGGCATTCTCGCCGGGGTGGAGGTGGTGGCAACTATCAGGTTTCGGGAATTTTGGAACGGCCGAGGGCAGCGGAAAACACCCCGTGATCAGCGGGGTAAAACAACTCCGGCTGCGCCTGGTGCTGCTTGAACGGCCGGCAGTCCGCCTCGTCACCTCGGCGGCTACTTTTTAACGGGCTGCTAGAACAGGCTTCCGATCGCCAGGCCCAGCACGCTGAGCGGGCCCTGGTCTTCGAGGCCGTCGGCGGCCTTGTCGAGTTTCTGGAGGCTGAGCTTCGCGTTCTTCAGGAAGGAATCGTCGTTGATGAGCTTGCCGACGGTGCCGTCGCCGCGGTTCATCTTCTGGAGAATCTCCTTCAGGTTCGTCATGGCGGTGGTGGTTTCGAGGTAGAGCGCCTCGTCCTTGGCGAGCTTGCCGAGCGTGCCCTTGCCGGCATTGATGTTGTCAATGATGCCGCGCACCTGGCTGATCATGCCGTCGGCCTGGCCGGTGAGGTTCTTGATGTCGCTGGTGGCGAGCTGGAGATTCGTCACGGCTCCGTAGGCGGCGAGGTAGAAGGCATCGTCCATGATCAGCCGGCCGACGGTGCCTTTGCCCTGCGCGACGTTGTCGGACACGGTGCGCATGTTCGCAATGACGGCGGTGAGGGGGGCGCTGTTTTGTTTCACGAAGTCGGTGAGCGGCCCCATGAGGGTGCTGAGGTTGTCGGTGCTGAAGCTCTTGGTGAGGTTCTCGACGCCGCTGGCCACGCCTTCGAGCTTGGACATGAGCACGCTGAGGTCGGGCTGTTCGACGGTGTCGAGCGAGCCGGACTGGATGTCCGGCGCGTTTTGTGTGCCGCCTTCGATGCTGACGAAGTTCTGGCCCATGAGGCCGGTGAACTTCACGACGGCCTTGGCGTCCGTCTTGATCTTGTACTTCGACTGGATTTTCATGCCGACCTTGGCGCGGCCGTTCTCCAGCTCGATGCCCTCGACGCGCCCGATTTCCACGCCGGCCATTTTCACGAAGTTGCCCTTCTTCAGTTCCTGCGCGGTCTTGAAGCTGGCGTGGATGTGGTAGCCGCCCGTGAAGAAATCCGCGGCGCCGATCAGCTCGAGGATGATGACGGCGCAGATGAGCGCGAGGGCGAAGAAGACTCCGAGCCGGGTTTCGAGAGTGTTTTTCATGGGGTCTCGTGGTGTGCGTTGGGTTTGAAGTCAGCGTTCAGGAAGCGGTGGATGATCGGGTGCCGGTGGTTCTTGATCTCGTTCACGGTGCCGATGGCGAGGATTTCGCCCTCATACATCATGGCGATCCGGTCGGCGATGCCGAAGGCAAGATCGCGATCATGCGTGACGACGATCGAGGTGACGTGGACGCGCTTTTGCAGGTTCAGGATTTCCTCGCCGATGACGACGGCGCTGAGGGGATCCAGCTCGCTGGTCGGCTCATCATAAAGGATGAGCTGCGGCTCGATGACGAGGGCGCGGGCGATGGCGACGCGCTTCTTCATGCCGCCGGAAAGCTCGCTTGGGTAGCGGTCCTTGACGTTCTTGAGGCCGAGGAATTCCAGCTTCTCGATGGCGATGCGGGTGATTTCCTCCGGCGGCTTGAGGCGATGCTCGGAGAGATACAGGCCGACGTTTTCGAGGACGTTGAGCGAATTCAGCAGCGCGCCGGACTGGAAGACGAGCGCCATGCGGTACTTCGAGGCGGTCTCCTCGGCCCGGACGGACTGGCCCTCGATGAAGATGTCGCCCTCGTCCGCCGGCTCCAGGCCGATGATGTGCTTGAGCAGAACGCTCTTGCCGCTGCCGCTCGGGCCCATGATGACAAACGTCTCGCCGCGCCCGACCTCGAAGTCGATGCCCCTGAGCACCGGCACGCCGGCGTAGCTCTTGCGCAGGCCGCTGACGCGGACGTTGACGCTCTGGGTGCTGGGATCGGGCTGGTTCATTTCTCGAGATACAGCAGGAACCGGGTGAGGAAATAATCGAGGATCAGGATCAGGACGATGGAGTTGACCACGGCCTTGGTGACGGAGCGCCCGATGCCGCGCGGCCCGCCGATGGTGACGAGGCCCTGGTGGCAGCAGACGGTGCCGATGACGACGGCGAACACGGCGCTCTTGAAGAGGCCGTTCAACACGTCGCCCAGCTCGACGACGAGCCGGAGGTTCACGAAGAAGGACTGGAAGGTGATGGCGATCTTCTCGTTCAACACGGCGACGAGTCCGCCGCCGAACCAGCCGACGAGAATCGCAAACAGCACGAGAATCGGCAGCGAGATGGCGATGGCGACGATGCGCGGCAGCACGAGATAATGAATCGGGTTGATGTTCATCGTGCGCAGCGCGTCGATTTCCTGATAGACGCGCATGGAGCCGATCTCCGCGGCCATCGCCGATCCGATGCGTCCGGAAATCAGGACGGCCATCATCACCGGCGCGAGCTCCTTGCAGATCGAGAGGCCGACGAGGCCGCCGATCGCGCTGGAGAGTCCGCGCTCCGTCAGCACCGGACCGGTTTGCAGGGCGATGACGCCGCCAATGAACAGCGCGAGCACGCAGGCCATCAGCAGCGAGGCGTTGCCGATCTCGAAGAGCTGGTCGTAGACCTTCTGGCGCTGGCGGACGATCTGCGGCAGCGCCTGGATGGTGCGCCACAAGAGGACCAGCATTTCGCCGACGTTCTGGAACATAACTTCGTGCTACTGCGGTGAGGGTTCGGCGGCGGTTTTCTTCGATCCGAATGGGATGTAGCCCACGCGCCAGCGCCGACCTTCAGGGCCGGATTGATACTGAATCAGGCCGAAAAGGAGCGAGCATTTTCTGGAACGCGGAACGGGCGGCGGGGAATGCGGAATCGCCTGTACGTCCGATGCTCCGTGTTGCGTGTTGCGTGTTGCGTATTCCGTATTCCGTATTCCGTATTCCGCGTTTCCGGTTTCTTCCCAGCGATAGAGATT
>JBDHQG010000589.1:0-3320 GCA_039806925.1 Limisphaerales bacterium | reverse complement strand
CGCCCGCGTTTCTCCAGCAGCCGCGTGAATTCCGGCAGCGTCTTCAACCGGGCCTGCAGCCGGTTGGTCACCGTGCGCGTCTCCACCCAGGGGGAGCCGAATCGCGCCTGATATTTCTCCAGGGCCTGACGCCGGACGGCGTTGGAGATCGGCAGCCACCGCTGATGCGTCTGCATCACGTTGTGGTCGGAAAGGACGACGAAGTGGTAGCCGTTGGTCTTGTACCAGTCGAGAATGCTCTCCGGAAAATCATCCCCATCGCTCCAGAACGTGTGCGTGTGAAGATTCCCCTTCCACCAGCGGAGGGGCTCACGCGCCGGCGGCTGCGCCGCCTGTGCCGCAACGGCTCCCAGACAGAACGCGACGACGAACAGACAGACAATTCTTGAAGACCACCAGGCCGCCGGATGGCTCGCACGGAGCCGAGAAAGGAAAGAAAACATGTGCGAATCTGGACGACGCCGGACCATCCGCGCTTCAACTTTCCAGCGCCTTGGGCGGACCGAGGATCACGCCGGCGATAATCGCGGCGCGCTGCGACTGGCGGTTTCGCACCAGGGCGAGCGCCTCGCGAACGGCGGGCGATTTCTCACGCCTCACCTCCGCCACCACATGCGACGTCACACGGGCATCGATCCCTCGCATGTGATCGGCCACGCGAGATTCGAGATTGCTCGCACGAAGAAACGCCTGTGCCGATTGTTCCAGTGTCGGCATCTGCACCGGAAGCCCGGTTTCCATCTCGCCTTCAACCTCCGCCTTCGCGGCCGGCACTGGCGCGATCCGCGGACGCCGCGCCGCCGTCCGCGGCAACGGAGGCGGAACAGTGGGCGGAACCTGGACCACCACCGGCGGACGATCCTGCCGCGGCTCGCCTCCTTGCAGCAGCCGGCGAAGTTCATCCTCCCACGTCTCCATCCCGGGCGCAGGACGGTTCGCCGGTGGTGGCACCGGTCGCCGTGGACGCGATGCCGGCCACGGCGCGGAATCTTCCTCCGGCTCGCCCTTCCGTTTCTGGAGCCAGCTGTGGATCATCGAAATGACCACGACGGCGATGACGAAAATTAACTTTTCCATGACGCGATAACGCGTTCAGGGTTCAGCTCCCCTGCCCCTTGCCTGGCCCGCCGCTGCCGCCGCCGGCGATGCTGTCCCTCATGCCAGTGTCGGCCTGGACGTTTTTCATCTTGTAGTAATCCATCACGCCGAGATTGCCGGAGCGGAACGCCTCGGCCATCGCCATCGGCACCTGCGCCTCGGCCTCGACGACGCGCGCGCGCATCTCCTGCACCTTGGCCACGTTCTCCTGTTCGAGCGCGACGGCGGTGGCGCGGCGCACTTCGGCCTGGGCCTGGGCGATGAGCTTGTTCGCCTCGGCCTGCTCAGCCTGCAATTTCGCGCCCACGTTCTCGCCCACGTCCACGTCCGCGATGTCGATGGACAGGATTTCGAACGCGGTGTTGCTGTCGAGCGCCTTGTCGAGAACGGTCTTCGAGATGCGATCAGGATTTTCCAGCACGTCCTTGTAGCTGTTCGACGAGCCGATGGTGGTGACGATGCCTTCGCCGACGCGCGCGATGATGGTTTCCTCCGTCGCGCCGCCGACGAAGCGGTCGAGGTTCGTGCGCACGGTCACGCGGGCCTTGGCCTTGATGACAATGCCGTCCTTGGCCACGGCATCGATGGTGACCTTGCCCGTGGCGGGCGCGGGACAGTCGATGACTTTCGGGTTCACGGACGTCTTCACGGCTTCGAGCACGGTCTTGCCGGTGCCCTTGGTGGCGAGGTCGATGGCGCAGGCGCGGTCGAATTCCAGGTGGATGCCGGCCTTGCGCGCGGCGATGAGCGCCTGCGTGACCATGACGGCGTTGCCGCCGGCGAGGTAATGCGTGGAAAGGTCGTCAATCGTCATGCCGAGGCCGGACTTGATGGCGGTGATGCGCGTATCGACGATCATGCCCACGGGCACGCTGCGCAGGCGCAGGGCGATGAGTTCGACGAAGGTGACCTTCGCGCCCGCCGCCATCGCGCGCAGCCAGACGAAGAAGAAGTTGAAGATGACGATCGCGAAGACGAGCAGAATCAGCCCGACGACACCGATGACGACGAGCGTGCCAAGGCCGACGCGGGATGAGTTGTCAAACTGCGCGAGGAGGAGTGGGAGTGTGTTCATGTTCATGAGTTCGATGTTTCAGGAGAATGTTCCGCCGTCGCGCGCACCACGACGCGCATGCCCTCGATGGCCACGACCTTGATCGGCGTGCCCTTTTCGATCAACGCGCCCTCGCTCACCACGTCGACGCGGCGGCCGGAAATGAGCGCGGTGCCCGAGGGGCGCAGCTGTGTGAACGCCGTGCCGGCCTGGTGCAGCAATTCGGGGCGCTCCGCGCGGACATCGCCGATGGCCCGGGACGAGATGAAGGCACGCCCGAACCGGGTCTTCGGAAAGACGCTGGCCCAGATGCCGAAGCCGGCGATGACCGCAATGACCGTCACGCCGAGCACCCAGTTGCCCGCGGTGGTGCCGAGTTTCACGTAGGCCAGCGCCACGCCGGCCAGCAGGCAGCATCCGCCCACGATGCCGGCGACCATGCCGGGGAGCACGGTTTCCAGCAGCAGGAGCAGCGCACCCACCACCAGCAGCGTGACGACGAGTTCCATGCGGCGAAGGATAGGAGCCGTGTCGAAGCAGGGTAAAGTGGAAAAGCCTCGCAACATTGGAACCGGCATCTCGGGACGGGACATGTTCATTTCGTCATCCAGTTCTTCACCGTGCCACCGTTGATGATCCAGTCCTCGTCGAGCACCGCATGGTTCACAACCGTCCGCTCGTGCGAGGTGAAGATGAGGTGAATGCGGCCATCGCGTCCTTGAACGGCGAGCGGGTAGGCAAAATCAAACGGGCCTTCCGCGACATTGCGCCGATGCGTGTAGGTCTTGTCGCCATCGGTCGAGAGCGCCACCGTCAGCGGTGTGCGGTCGTTCATGCTGTGGTTGTATACGAGCAGCAGATTGCCGCTGCGGAGCTTGATGAAATCGATGGCGGCGTTGGGATTCGGAAACGCGGAATTCGTTCCCTCGCTCCACGTCCAGCCGCCGTCGCGTGACTCGGCGCGGACGATCCAGCCGTTGGTCGTCGGCTCGTAATTGCCGCAGCGCCGGCTGTAGGCAATCAGATGATCCGGGCTCACCTCGACCGCCGCCGCCTGGATGCTGCCGACAGCGGCGCGGATGGGGCCGGTTTGTTTCCACTGCTTCTTCGCCGCTTCGTAACGCAGGAAAAGGCTCGTGCTGTCGAAGCCCGTGAACTCGGTGTCATG
>JBDHQG010000588.1:0-3322 GCA_039806925.1 Limisphaerales bacterium | reverse complement strand
GGCGTCAACGTCGTGGCGGCGAACCATCGCATCGGTGCCCGGCCGGGCGGCGAGTTCTTCCACGGTTACATGGACGAGATCCGCATCTGGAACGTCGCCCGCAGCGCCGCCGACATCGCCGATGCGTTCCAGCGCGAGCTGAATGGCGACGAGGCCGGGTTGGTCGCCTACTGGAACTTCGAGGGCAACATGGCGGATCGCGCCGGCGGCAACAACAACGGCACGCCCGTCGGCAATGCGACGACGCTCGAAGGAATGAACGCGCCGGTGCAGCCGCTCGGGCCGCGTGTCTTTTCATTCGCCGTGAATCCCGCGACGATCTACGCGGGACAAACCGCGACGCTTTCATGGGCGGTCTCCAACGCCACCACCGTCGTGATCGACAACGGCGTCGGCTCCGTCACCGCCACGAACACCCGCTCCATCAGTCCGGCGGCGACGACGGCGTATTCGCTCGCGGCCTCGAACGCGTTGGGCGGAACCGTGGCCACGGTGACCATCCAGGTCGATCCCGGCATTCCGACCGCGAACAGCCAGTCCGTCACCACGCTCGTCAACACCGCGCGCAGCCTCGTGCTCGCTGGTTCGGACCCGAACGGCGGCACGCTCAGCTACGCGGTCGTGACCCAGCCGCAGCACGGCGCGCTCAGCGGCAGCGCTCCGAATCTCACTTACACACCCGCGGCTGGATTTTTCGGGAATGATTCGTTCACGTTCAAGGTGAACGACGGCGCGAATGATTCGCCTTCGGCCACCGTGTTTGTGCGCGTGAACCCGCTGCCCACCGCGCCGACAGCGGTTGTCCTGAGCACGACGAACATCAGCGAGAACACCGGGCCGAACGGCTTCGTCGCGGGATTGTCCTCCGTGGACGTGAATCTCGAGGACACCCACACCTACACGCTGGTGCCGGGCTTCGGGAACAACGCGCAATTTTCCATCAGCGGCAATCAGCTCCGCACCTCGCCGTCGTATCTCGGCGGACTCGGCTCCGCGTTTTCCATCCGCGTCAAGGACACCGACAGCGGCGGCTTCTCCATCGAGCAGACCTTCGCGCTGCGCGTGGTCGAGACATTGCAGGGCGTGGTCATCAACGAGATTCATTACAACGGCGAGGCAAACCCGATCCTCGACGAGTTCATCGAGCTTCACAACGCCACGGCGGCGACCGTGGATCTCACTGGCTGGAAATTGCGTGGCGGCGTGGACTACAACTTCCCCGCGGGCGCTTCGATTCCCGCCGGCGGTTACCTCGTCATCGCGCAGACGCCCGCCACCATTCTCTCCCGCTACGGCGTCGCCGCGCTCGGACCGTGGAACGGCGCGCTGAACAGCGACGGCGAACAGATCACGCTGCGCGACGCGGCCGATGGCGAAGTGGATGAGGTGGATTATCGCTCCGAGTTTCCCTGGCCGATCACGCCGAACGGCGAAGGCCCGTCGATGCAGCTCGTCAACGCGTCGCTCGACAACAACCTCGGCAGCTCGTGGCGTCCGGCGTTGCCCACGCCCGGCGCGGTGAACTCCGTCTTCGCCGCGAACGCCGCGCCGAACATCCGGCAGGTGGCTCATTCTCCCAGGACGCCGCGCTCGACCAACAGCGTCGTCATCAGCGCGAAGGTGACCGATCCGGAAGGCGTCGCGTCCGTGATGCTGGCCTACCAGCTCGTGGTGCCGGGCAGTTTCATTCCCTCCACGCTGCCGCTCAACCGCACGCAGCTCGACAGCCTCACGACCAATCCCGCGCTGACGAACCAGCTCAATCCCGCGTTCGAGGCGGCGACCAACTGGACGACGGTGATGATGACCGACGACGGACTCGGCGGTGACGAGATCGCGGGCGACGGCGTTTACTCCGTCACGCTCCCGCCCCAATCGCATCGCATGCTCGTGCGCTATCGCATCACGGTGGCGGATACGCTCGGAGCATCGCGTCGCGCGCCGTTCGAGGACGATCCGTCGCTGAACTTCGCCTACTTCGTTTACGACGGCGTGCCGGCGTACCAGAACTTCGCGGCGGAATCGCTCACCACGCTGCCGATCTACACGCTCATCACGCGCTCGGCGGACATGGATCAATGCGGCGCGTGGTTCAGCGCCACCGATCAATTGCCGCAGGACGTGGGCGGTCGGCGCAACGAAGGCCGGCTGCACTTCAACTGGGAGGCGGCGATGGTTTTCGACGGCGAAGTGTATGACCACGTCACCTATCGCCTGCGCGGGGCGAACGGCCGTTATCATCCCGGCAAGCGCAGCTTCCGCATCCGCTTCAAGGACGGCCGCCTGCTCGACGCGAAGGATCAGAATGGAGACTCGTTCCCGACCAAATGGCGCGAGCTGACCACGGGCAAAGGGCAGGGGAACCGCGGCTCCGTCACCTGGGCGTTGAACGAGGTCGTGAACTATTATCTCTGGAACAAGGTCGGCGTGCCTGCGCCGCGCACGTTGCACTTCCACTTCCGGGTCATCCGCGGCGCGAGCGAGACGGGCGCGGATCCTTACTCCGGCGATTTCTGGGGCTTGAACTGGGCGCAGGAGAAGTACGACGTGAACTTCCTGGACACGCATGACCTGCCGCGCGGCAACCTCTACAAGCTCGTGGACAACTATGTGCTCGGCGTGGAGGAACGCCGTTATCAGGCGCCGTTCGGGCCGACGAACGCGCAGGACTTCGTGAACATCGAGAACAACCTGACCGGCTTCCAGACCGCCGACTGGCTGAACGCGCACGCGAACTACACGAACTGGTATCGTTACTTCACCGTGGCCGAGGCGATCCGTCATTACGACACCTGGCCGAGCGCGAACAAAAACGGCGCGTGGTATTTCGAGCCGCTCTACTCGGCGGCCAACGGTTTCAACGGGCGGTTGATGCAGCTGCCCTACGACGGCACGGATACGTGGGGGCCAACGTGGAACAACGGCGAGGACGTTCTCTTCAACGGCATTTTCGCGTCGTCCGCGATCGGCGGCGACCAGGGCGCGAATCCCGAGATGCAGAAGGAATATCGCAACGTCGTGCGCGAGCTGCGCGATCTTTTGTTTCAGCCGGACCAGATCGTGCCGCTCATCGATGCGTTTGCAGCGCCGATTCGCAACGTGGCGCAGGCGGACTTCGTGCGCTGGTCGAATGCGCCCGCTCCGGCGAACTACCGCTCCGTCGGCACGGCGGGCGGACAATCGCCCGGCCCCGGTAATCTCGGCGGCTTTGACGCCTACGTGCGCGACTTGAAGAACTTCATGTTCGTCGGCGGCAATGCGGCGTGGTGGCTGGATCGCACGTCGATCGGAGCGGGCGGCTGGATCACGCGCCTCGACACGG
>JBDHQG010000032.1:0-14504 GCA_039806925.1 Limisphaerales bacterium | reverse complement strand
CCTATCACTTCGCGCGGCTCTTCAAGCAATCCACCGGCCTGCCGCCGCACCAATACCTGATCCGCGTCCGCATCGAGAAAGCGCGGGGGCTGCTGCTGCACTCCAACGAATCGATCACCAGCATCGCCAGGCAGGTCGGGTTCTGCGATCAGAGCCACTTCTCGACGCATTTCAAGCGCATCTACGGCGTCACGCCGCGCGCCTTCATCCAACAGACCGCGCGCCCGTGAAACGCCGCGCCGTCCGGGCGCTTACGCCACCTTCACCTTCAACCGGCGTCCGCGAATCTGCGCGCGATTCATCTTGGAGATGATTCCGCTGGCGTGTTCCGCTGCGACGTCCACGAACAGGTGACGCTCGCGGATGTCCACAATGCCCACCGTGCCGGTCGGCAGACCCGTCTCGCCGAGAATCGCGCCCACGACATCGCCCGGGCCGACGCCCATTTCCGAACCCACGTTGATGTAGAGCCGCGTCTGGTCGCCCGGCGTGCGGCGGCTGGCCTTCGGCTTCTTGTCGAGCCACGGCTCGGCGCGCTGCGGACGTTCGCGCTTCTCAAATGGACGCGCCGGGCGTTCGCGTTTCGGCGGGGCCTCGGATCGCCCGACGCTCGGAGAAATTTCCGCGGGCGCGGGAGCCGGCGTCGCGACAGCCGGCGTCGGTTCCGGCGCGGGCTTCATTTCAGCCACCGGCCCGGGCACCTTCTCCTCCGGTGATTTGAACGGCTTCGCCGGCGGCGCGGGACGCTCGTCGTTAAACTCACGGCGCGGCGGGCGTTCCGGCCGCGGGAATCGTTCCTCACGCTCGCGGCGGGGCGGGCGATCTTCATGGCGCGAAGGACGTTCCCGCCGTTCCACATCACGGTCCCAGCGGTCTTCGTAACGCTCGCGCGCGCTCGGGCGCTCCGGACGTTGCGGGATTTCTTCCCGCGCCGGACGCTGTGCCGGGGCGCCTTCGCCGTTCTGCAAATGATGCAGCAGCGCCGCCGCGATGTCCGTCGAGGTGAACCCTTCCTCAAGCAGGCGCTCGATGAAATGTTCCTGCTCCTTGTATTCGCCACTCTGCAACGTCGCGCGAATCTTCCCGAGGAACACGTTCGCGCGCGCCTCCTCCACTTCATCCGCCGTCGGCGGCTTGCCGCGCTGGATGCGCATGTTCGTGAAGCGCTCGATGTGGCGGATCTGGAACACCTCGCGTCCCGCCGCGAAGGAGATCGCCATGCCGCTGCGCCCGGCGCGGCCGGTGCGGCCGATGCGGTGGACGTAATCCTCCGCGTCGTAGGGCAGGTCGTAGTTGAAGACCACTTCCACGTCGTCCACGTCGATGCCGCGCGCGGCGACATCGGTCGCAACGAGAAACTCCAGGCCCGACTTACGAAACTTGTTCATCACGCGGTCGCGCATCGTCTGGTTCATGTCGCCGTGCAGACGGTCCGCGGAATAACCCTGCGCGTTCAGGTGATCGACGAGGTCATCGACCATGCGCTTGGTGTTACAGAAGATGATGCCGAGCTTGAGATCGTGAATGTCGATCAGGCGCGTGAGCAGCTCGATTTTGTAGCGGCGATCCACCTCGTAATACACCTGCTCGACCGTCGAGACCGTCATGGTCTTCTGCTCGATCTTCACGCTCTGCGGATCACGCGCGTGCTTCTTGATCAGCTCCTGAATCGGGCGCGGCAATGTCGCGGAGAAAAACACCGTCTGCCGTTCCTTCGGCGTGGATTGAAGGATCAGGTCGATGTCGTCGCGGAAGCCCATGTTGAGCATCTCGTCGGCCTCGTCGAGGATGACCATCTTCACCGCGTCGAGCCGCAGCGTCGCGCGGCGCATGTGATCCATCACGCGGCCTGGCGTGCCGATGACGATGTGCGCGCCCTGTTTCAGGCCGAAGAGCTGGCGCTCGTAGGATTGACCGCCGTAGATCGGCAGCGCATGGATGCCGCGCTTGAAGAACGCGAGCTTGTGAATCTCCTCGGACACCTGCACCGCCAGCTCACGCGTCGGGCACAGGATCAACACCTGCACGGCGCGATTCGCCGGATCGATCTTCTCGATGGCCGGGATGGCGAACGCCGCCGTCTTGCCGGAGCCGGTCTGCGACTGGCCGACCACGTCCTTGCCGGACAGGAGCACGGGGATGGATTCCGCCTGGATGGGCGACGCCTGCTCGAAGCCGAGCTTGTCGATGGCCTTGAGCACCTCGGCGGACAGGCCGAGTTCGGAGAATAGTTTTGGAGTCATTCAATGTCTTCGCGACATCACTACCCTATCGAAGTCGCGGGCGGAGTGGGAGGGATTTATTGAGCGTGCTGCAAGCGGATCGCCCGCGTGCGATGCGAAAACAGCGTATGTTTACGTAGCTCGGCGCCATGTCACATCACTTCACCGGCTCGATGTCCAGCCGGAGCGTCGCGAAACCGTCGATCTCGAAGTACTCCACCGTGATGTCCGCCGACGCGTTTGCAGCCTGATCGAACACGCCGTCGTTGTTCGTTGGCACGTGCCAGGTCCAGTTCTCGATCACCGGCCTGCCATTCACCAACACACGCACACCGTCGTCGCTGTTCGTCCGAAATCGCCAGCGGCCTTTCGGCAACTTGAGCGACGTCTGGGCAATCAGGCCGAAGTGATTTCCTTCCGGGCCGCTGCGGCTGAGGGTGTCGGATAACTTCAAATCCCGAGGTCCACCCATGCCGAACGGAAAATCAATGCGAGGCACGGTGACTGACTTCGCCTCCGGCCCGTCGGCGAGCTTGCGCCACGCGGCGAGATCTTCGCGCGGGTCCACCTTCCACGGGAAAAACTTCACGCGCCATTCCGCGGCGATGATCAAACCGCTGACTTCCTTCTCGAATCCATCCGCGGCAACGCGCACGCGGTAGCTCGCCACACCGGAACGCGCGCGGATGATCAGTTTCTTCGCGGACGCCGCGAGGGCATTCGTGCCCGACACGAGTTCGGCGGAAACTTCGCCTTCGACCACTTTCACTTCGCGCACTTTGCTCAACCCAAAGACATCGAACACCTGCTCGCCCATGCCGGACTTCGCCGGGCGCACCAGCGGGCTTTCGTGATCCCACGGGCCCCATTCGTCCATGATGATCTGCTCGCGTCCGCGCAAATGCTTGCGCGCGCCCACCGGCCGCGTCTTGCCGAGCGCGCGATACGTCGGAATCGCCACGCGCGGCATCACCCCATCGGTTCGCGGCTTGGTCTCCGGCTTGCCGTCAAACTCCACCGCCTGTGGATGCGCGAGCTTCACGTCGTTGGCGAAATAGAAGTTGCTGGTGACATTCCCCTGCGTGGAGTCGCGGAACTGGAGGAGAATCAGCTTCGCGTCGCTGCGGAGATTCTTGAACGGCACGTCGCGGTTGATCTCGAAGCGATTGCCCGCGATCACGTTGCCGACGATCCCCTTCTCCGTGCCCGCCACACCGGGATACTTCAGCAGCGCACCGTCGTTGTCCCACCACAGATGCACGGCGCATTTGTTGTTCAGGAAGCGGTTTCTCACGATGAGATTGTCCGCCGCGTGCTCCATGTTGATCGCGCCGCGCTCCAAGCCGTAGGCCATGCCGCCGTTGCCGGTGAACTCGTTCTCCGCGATGAGCGTGCCGGACGAGTAACCGCCCCACACGCCGCAGATGGCATTCTCGACGAGACGATTTCGGACGAACTGGTTGCCCTCCGAGAAGGTCATCTCGATGCCGTGCGCCGGCGAGTAGGAGAAATCATTCCCGATGAGCAGATTCCGGTTGCAGCCGAGGTTGCTCATTGAGGCGACGAGTTCCGCCGACGGCCTGATGAGATCGTCCACGTCCTTCCTGCCCGTCTCCTTGCGCAGACGATCGCGTTCCCGACTCATCCACTTCTCGCCGATGGCGTCGTGCCCGGCGAAGCCGAAGAAGCAATCGCCGCCGTGCGTCGCGGAATTCTCCGCGATGAGGTTGTCGTTGCACTGCTCGAAGGCGAGAATGCCGGCGGAGTCCTGGCCGCGGTTGTAAACGCCCTCCACATGGCCGCGGACACAGAAGTCGAACGCGTTCCGCGTGATCTTGTTCCGGCTGCTGCGCCAGATCGCCAGTCCCCAACCGGAGAGAAACGAGCAGTCGTTGTCGTAGATCGCCGAGTCATTCACGCGGTCAAGAATGATCCCGTTCTGTCCGCGACGAACGCGCACTTCGCGAATCGTCACGTTCGTCGAAGACTCGACGCAAATCGCGCCGCCGTATTGGTCGCGCCACTTCGTTTCGTCGTTGTTGTGCGGGAAGAGCCAGTCCGCTCCGTTCTCGGCCTCGGGCGTGGACTTGAGCTGTTGACGGTAGTTGTCCGAGTAATCGCCGCCATCGACAACGAGCCCGTCCGCGTTGCTCGCGACCACGCCGTTCTTGAAGCCATGCACGCGCAGCCCCTTGAGCGTCACGTTGCGCTGGCCGTCGATCCGCACGCCGATGCCGCGCAGTTCGTTCCACGGCGTTCCTGCCGCCGCGCCGCGCAAGACCGATCCAGCCTTGAAGGTCACGGTGACGTTGTCGGCCTTGATGTGCAGGACGCCATTCTGGTTCGCATCAGTGACGGGGCCGGCGATCTCCACGACGCATGATTGGGTGATGACGGTGTCATCAACCGTGAGCTTGATGACCGGGGCGGCGATGGAATTCGCGGAGACGAGCGGAAGACCGGCGAGGGCGGCGAGAAAAAGGCGGATGGTTGTCATGGGCGGTTGCGGCGCGTTGTTACCGGGGAAGTAGACGCGGCTCAAGACCGGGAGCATGAAACAATTTTTCGCGGTTGGCGTAATTCGTTTTGCGGACGGCAAGCGCGCTGTGCTAGACACCTCCCATGAAATCATCGCCCCAGTTCACACGACGTTCCTTTCTCAAGGCCACCGCGCTCACCACCCTCGCCGCGCCGTTCTTCATCCCGCGCCTGATGAGCGCGCCGCCGTCCGAGCGCGTCTTCCACGCGAGCTTCGGCGCCGGCGGCATGGCGCGCGCGGATCTCTCCGAGATCATCAGCCACAAGAACGTGGAGTTCGCCGCCGTGGCGGAAATCGAACCCGCGAAGGCGAACGACCTGAAGAAGAAGCATCCGAACCTGCGCGTTTACGCGGACTGGCGCGAGATGCTCGACAAGGAGAAGGGGCTCACGTCCGTCAACGTTTCCACGCCCGACCACATGCATGCGCCGATGGCGATGAGCGCGATGCAGCGCGGCCTGCACGTTTACGGGCAGAAGCCGCTCACGCACGACATCTACGAGAGCCGCAGACTCACGGAGTTCGCGCGCAGGAAGAAGCTCGTCACGCAGATGGGCATCCAGATTCATTCGGCGGCGGAGTACCGGTTGGCGGTGCAATTGATCCAGAGCGGGGCGATCGGCAAGGTCCGGGCCGTCCACACCTGGAGCAGCAAGAAGTGGGGTGACAACGATCCGATGCCCAAACGCGTCGATCCCGTGCCGGCCGGTTTCAACTGGGATCAATGGCTCGGCGTCTGCGCGGAACGTCCGTTCATCGGCGGTGGCTGGTATCATCCCGGCAACTGGCGCAAGCGCCTCGACTTCGGCACCGGCACGTTCGGCGACATGGGCTGCCACATTTACGATCCCGTCTTCAAGGCGCTGGCGCTCACCGCGCCGTTGAGCGTGCGCAGCGAAGGCGCCGCGCCGAATGACCATTCGTGGGCGACGGACGCCATCATTCACTACGTTTTCCCCGGAACGGAATTCACCGCGTTCAAGAGAGTGAACGTGACGTGGTACGACGGCGACCAGCGTCCGCCCGCGGAAATCGTCGCGCTCGCCGGCGGCAAGATTCCTGATCAAGGTTCCGTCTTCCTCGGCACGCATGGCGTGATGGTGCTGCCGCACATCGCGCGGCCGAAGCTGCTTCCGACGGCGGATTTCGCCGACTTCAAGATGCCGGACGTGAAGGGCGCGAATCACTGGCACCAGTTCGTGGACGCGATCCTCGGCAAGGACAAGACGCAGGCGAACTTCGATTACGCCGGGCCGCTCACGGAAGCCGTCCTGCTCGGCAGCGTCGCGTCGCGCTTCCCGAAGACGACGCTCGAATGGAACGCGAAGAAGCTGAAGTTCACGAACGTGAAGGAAGCGAACCAATACGTCCGCCGCGACTATCGCAAAGGCTGGGAAGTGAAGGGGCTGAGCTGAGCCTCTGCCGGCGGCACGGCGCGCAGCCCGGCCGGATCAACGCGGCAGGACGGGCTTCCAACCTGTCTTGCCGGGCCGCTCCGTGGCTCGATTGACGGCCTCAATCGAATGATTCCGACAGAAATCTTGTGACCATGAACACTTGCACCACGCTCGCGCTCGCTGCTTCGCTGCTGGCGGCCGCTGGCAGCCACGCCGCGCCGGCGGATTCGCCGAAGGCGCCTTACAACTCCGATCCCACGACGAACTCGCCGTTGCCGGCGGCGGAGGCGGCGAAGCGTTGGAAGTGGCCGGCGGGCTTCGAGGTCAGCGTGTTCGCGGCGGAGCCGGAGGTGCATCAGCCCATCGCGATGGCGGTGGATTATCGCGGGCGCCTCTGGGTTGCCGAGTGCTACACCTACTCCGAGCATCGCACCGGCTTCGCGAAGGATCTGCGCGACCGCATCGTGATCTTCGAGGACACCGATGGCGATGGTCGCCATGACAAGCGCACCGTGTTCCTCGAAGGACTGGAGCGCTTGACGAGTGTCGAGCTGGGCTTCGGCGGCGTGTGGGTGCTGGCCTCGCCGAATCTTTATTTCGTTCCGGATCGCGATGGCGATGATCGGCCGGATGGTCCCGCCGAGACGCTCGTCGATGGCTTCGAGTGGAAGGTGAATCATCACACGATTCCGAACGGATTGCGCTGGGGACCAGACGGCTGGCTCTACGGTCGCCACGGCATTCAAGGGCATTCGCAGCTCGGACGTCCCGGCACTCCGCTCGCCCAGCGCGTGAAGATGAACGTCGGCATCTGGCGTTATCATCCGCAGCGGAAGACCATCGAAGTGGTGGCGGAAGGCACGACCAATCCGTGGGGCATGGATTGGAACGAGGTCGGCGAAGGCTTCTTCATCAACACGGTCATCGGCCATCTCTGGCACATCATCCCCGGCGCGCATTACCGGCGGATGTACGGCAACGACTACAACCCGAACATTTATCAGGTCATCGAGCAGACGGCGGATCACGTCCACTGGGCCGCAGGCGAGGCGTGGAACGACTGGCAGAAGCTCGGCACCACCTCCGCGACTTCCGCGGCGGGCGGCGGGCACGCGCACACGGGATTGATGTTCTACGGCGGCGACAACTGGCCGGACTCGTGGCGCGGAAAATTGCTGACGATCAATTTCAACGGCAAACGCCTGAACGTGGAGAACGTGGTCCGGCGCGGTTCCGGTTACGTGGCGAAGCATCAGCCGGACACAGGCTTCGTCGCCGATCCGTTCTTCCGCGGCATCGATTTGCTCTACGGCCCGGACGGCGGCGTGTTCATCGCGGACTGGTCGGACACCGGCGAGTGCCACGACAACGAAGGTGTCCACCGGCTCTCGGGTCGCATCTACAAAGTCACCTACGGCCGGCCCCAGCGCCCGGCAGTGACCGATGTCGCGAAGTTGTCGCCCAAGGAACTGCTCCCATTGCTCGAAGCGAAGAACGAGATCTTCGCGCGCCAGGCGCGACGTCGTTTTCAGGAACTCACCGCTTCCGGCGCGTCGCTCGACGGCGTGCGTGAGCCGCTGTTGCAGATGTTCGAGAAAGGCTCCGGCAGCGTCGCGAAGCTGCGCGCACTCTGGTCGCTCCACGCCATCGGCGCAGCGAACGCGGAGTTTTTGCGCACGCAATTGGATCACAAGGATGAGTATGTTCGCGCTTGGGCTGTGCGGCTTTTGTTGGACGATCGAAGAACGGTCGCCGGCGATGGCGCGACGCATTCTGAGCTGGCTGCGCTCGCCAACAAGGAATCCTCCGCCTCCGTTCGTCTCGCCCTGGCTTCCGGTCTGCAACGTCTGCCGCTGAGCCAACGCGCGCCGATTGCCGGACCCCTGCTGAAGCGCGGGGAAGACGCGGCGGATCATAATCTCCCGCTCATGCTGTGGTACGGCATTGAGCCATTGGCCGATGCTGAGCCCGCAGCGTTGGCGAAACTGGCCGGCGAATCGGCGATGCCAATCGTCCCGAGGTTTGCCGCGCGCCGATTGATGGAGTCGGATTCCGGTCGTGATTCGCTCGCGCCTTTGTTCGCGCGCGCCGCGGCATCGCCTGTCGCGGCGGAGGTGCTTCAAGGCATGTTGGAAGCGCTGAAAGGCCAGCGCGAGGCGAAGCCGCCGAAAGGATGGGCCGAAGCGGCGCCCAGTCTGGCCGCCAATCGGGATACGACGGTTCGCGAACGGTTTCGCCTGCTCGGAATCGTCTTCGGTGATCCGCTGGCAATTGAAGCGACGCGCAAAGTGGCGCTGGATCGTTCGGCGGATTCGGATTCACGCCGGACGGCGTTGCGTTCTCTCATTGATGCGCGGGCATCTGGATTGCGGGCGACGTGCGAATCGTTGCTGACGGAGCCGACGCTCACCGCCATCGCTGCGTCGGGTCTCGCGCTGGAAACCGATCCGGCCATCGCAGGTTTGTTGCTGCGACAATTCGCGGCGGCGACGGTTTCCGAGCGTCAGGCGTTGCTGGGAGTTCTGCTCTCGCGGCCCGCGTGGGCGGGCGAGTTGCTCGATGCGGTGATCAGCGGGCAGATTCCGCGCGCGGCGCTGAATGCGTTTCACGCCCGGCAGATTCGTGGCTTCAAGGACGTGGCGCTGGACGCGAAGGCGGCTTCCATTTGGGGCGAACTTCGCGATTCGTCCGCCGAGAAGCTGGCGGCGATGGAACGGTGGAGGCAGAAGCTCGCACCGGCGCAGTTGAAGAATGCGGACCGAAAGAACGGACGGAAAGTTTACCAGACGGTGTGCGGCGCCTGCCATGTGCTGAATGGCGACGGCGTCGGCATCGGGCCGGAACTGACCGGCAGCAATCGCGACAATCTCGATTACCTGCTCCAGAACGTCATCGATCCAAGCAGCGTGGTGGCGAAGGATTATCAGCTCTCGCACTTCACAATGAAGGATGGGCGTGTGCTTTCGGGCTTCGTGCGTTCGCAGAATGATCGCACGGTAACGATTCAAACCATCGGCGAGACGACGACCGTTCCACTGTCGGACATTGAAGAGCGTTCGGCGACGAGCCTCTCGATGATGCCGGAGGGTCTCCTGGAGGCGCTGCCCGAAAAGGACGCGCGCGATCTGGTGGCTTACTTGATGGACAAGTGAGGCGGAAGGGAATGACTGAAGGTGGCTGTTCTCATTAGCACGGGCTTCAGCCCGGTGTCAGGTCGCGAGCACAGATAAAGCGGTTTCAACCGCTTTGTGTGATGGTGGAAAGCCGCTAAAGCGGCTTAATGTCATTCTGGATCGATAACACCTGGCTAAAGCCAGGTGCTAATGAGATTCGCTGGACGAGCATGGATTGGCGTTCTCGAACTCCTTTGCCGAAATCTTGCCTGACCGACCGAGTTCATTAACGTGGGTGCAAGATGCACTCTGGCCGAAGATTCATTTCGTGGGTTGTTGGGCTTATCCTCATCTCTTCTCATTCGATAACCGCTGCCCCAATCGCGGAGTCTTCCGAACTGACGCGCGTGCTTGATGCCGCGGTGGGGCGGACGATGGAGCAGTTCGCCGCGAAGGGGCTGAAGAGTAATCAACTCGCGGTGACGGTGGTGGATTTGAAGGAGCCGAAGCGTCCGGTGCGGGCGAGTTATCGCGGGGAGGTGCAGATTTACCCGGCGAGCGTGATGAAGTTGTTTTACCTCGCCGCCGCTCACCGGTGGCTGGAGGACGGCAAGTTGCAGGACACGCCAGAGCTGCGCCGGGCGATGAGCGACATGATCGTGGAGAGCTACAATGAGGCGACGCATTACATCATCGATTTGCTGACGGACACGACGAGCGGCCCGGAGCTTTCGGAGGCGGAGATTGACCGGTGGTTCGACAAGCGGAACGCGGTGAACCGTTACTTCAGCTCGATCGGCTACACGAACATCAACGCGAACAAGAAGCCGTGGTGCGAAGGCCCGTACGGCCGCGAATCCCAGGCGATCCGGAAGCACAAACCGAATCGCAACATGCTGACGACGGATGCGACAGCGCGGTTGCTGACGGAGATTGCGACTGGCGAGGCGGTGACGGCGAAGCGGTCGACGGAGATGTTGGAGCTGATGAAGCGCGACCCGTTTAAGAAGATCGAGGAAGGGAGCGAGCCGGATCAGGGGAACGCCTTCACCGGACTGGCGTTGCGGGACCGGCCGGGTACGAAGCTGTGGTCCAAGGCTGGCTGGACCAGCCAGACGCGGCACGACGCGGCTTATGTCGAGCTGCCGAACGGCGCGCGCTTCGTTTTGGTGACGTTCACGACCGACCACGCGTCTGAGCGCGGCATTATCGAGTCTGTCGCCAGGCAGATGGTCGAGCATTTCGAAAAAGCACCTCGCTGACGGCTGGCGTTAGCGTGAACGCCGGGAAACTTTTTGCGACGGGAAAGGTGTTCATGGATGACGCTTCAACGCACCGAATCCGTCCGCTATTTACCTTTGACTCAAGACACGCCTTGGCTATCCTCTGCCCCCTTGTTGAATTATGGCGAAGCTGACGGTCAATGATTTGGATGTGCGCGGCAAGCGCGTGTTCGTCCGTGTCGATTACAACGTCCCGATGGAAGAGAAGGACGGCAAGATGGTCATCAACGATGCCACGCGCATCAAAGAGACGCTGCCGACGCTCGACCTGCTGATTAACAAGGGCGCCCGCATCATCCTCGCCGCCCACCTCGGTCGCCCGAAAGGCCAGCGCGAACCCTCGATGTCCCTGCGTCCCGTGGCGGAAAAGCTCGCGGACATGATTAACCGCCCGGTCGCCTTTGTGGACGATTGCATCGGCGAGAAGGTTGAGAAAACCGTTTCTGCGTTGAAGGATGGCGATGTTCTCCTGCTCGAGAACGTTCGTTACTACAACGAGGAAGAGGCCAATGACGCCGCGTTCGCCGAGAAGCTCGCGAAGGTGGCTGACGTCTACGTGAACGACGCGTTTGGCGCGGCGCATCGCGCTCATGCTTCGACGGAAGGCGTGGCCCGCATCGTGGCCAGGCGCGGTGGCAAGTGCGCCGCCGGTCTGTTGATGGAGCGTGAATTGAAGTTTTTGGGCGACGAGCTGGAGAAGCCGGCGCGGCCGTTTGTCGTCATCCTCGGCGGCGCGAAAGTGTCGGACAAGATCAAGGTCATCGACCGCCTGCTGGAGAAGGCGGACACGATTCTCATCGGCGGCGCGATGGCTTATACATTCAAGCTCGCGAAAGGTTTCAAGACCGGCAAATCGCTGGTCGAGCCCGACAAGAAGGACGTGGCGCTTTCCGCCGAAGCCAAGGCGGCCAAGCGCGGCGTGAAGTTTTTGCTCCCGACCGACAACGTCATCGCGACGCCGGTGGACACCGGCAAGCTGAACAAGAAGGGCAAGCCGGTGTTCGAGTTCACAAACCCGCGCGTCAATGCCGGCGACAACATTCCTGACGCGGACGAAGGCTTCGACATCGGTCCTGCCACGGCGGCGACCTATGCCGACGTCATTCGTGGTGCGAAGACGATTCTGTGGAACGGCCCGATGGGCATGTTCGAAGATAAGCGTTTCGCCGAAGGCACCAATGTCGTGGCGCGCGCGGTCGTGGACGCGACGCAAAAGAACGGCGCGAAGAGCATCATCGGCGGCGGCGACAGCGTGAAGGCGCTGAACGTGGCCGGGCTCGGTGACAAAGTGACTTTCATGAGCACCGGCGGCGGTGCGAGCCTCGAATTCCTCGAAGGCTCGGCGCTGCCCGGTGTGGCGGCCCTCTCAGACAAGTGAGCCGCGTTTTCCCAAACAGACTGACAACGTTGATTTGATACTCCGTTCATGGACAAAGAGCGCAAACTGATTATCGCCGGTAATTGGAAGATGAACAAAACCGTCGCCGAGGGCGTGGCCCTGGTGAACGGCATCAAGCGTGAAGTGAAGGACGTGAAGGAAGTCGACATCGTCGTCTGCCCTCCGTTCACCGCGCTCGGCGAAGTTTCCAAGGCGATTCTCGATTCCAACATCCGTCTCGGCGCGCAGAACATGAGCGAGCACAACTCCGGCGCCTACACTGGCGAGATCGCGGCCGGGATGCTCAAGGAATTCTCCACGCGCTACGTCATCCTCGGGCACTCCGAGCGCCGTCAGTACCAGAAGGAATCGGACGAACTCATTTCCAAGAAGGCGGCGGCAGCCCATGCGGCTTCGCTCAAGCCCATCGTCTGCGTCGGCGAAACTCTTTCCGAACGCGAGGGCGGCCAGATGGAAGCGGTGCTTCTCGCCCAAGTGCGCGGCAGCCTAGCTGGTCTGACCAAGCAGCAGATGGAAGAAACCATCATCGCCTACGAGCCCGTCTGGGCAATCGGCACCGGCAAAACGGCCAGCGCCCAGCAGGCTCAGGATGCCCACGCTTACATCCGCGCGCTGCTCGTGAAACTGTTTGATGACACCGTCGCCCGCAAGGTGCGCATCCAATACGGCGGCAGTGTGAAATCCTCGAATGCGCGTGAACTCATGAGCCTGCCCGACGTGGACGGCGCGCTGGTCGGCGGCGCCTCGCTCGAAGACCGCAGCTTCGCGGACATCATCAAGAACTCGATTTAACCAACCGAAAGAACGTTATGACTATTTTCATCTGGCTGCTCACCTTCCTGCTCGTCGTGGACTGTCTCGTCCTGATGCTGCTGGTCCTCATCCAACTGCCCAAGAAGGAAGCCGGCATGGGCCAGGCCTTCGGTGGCGGCGCCACGGACGCGCTCTTCGGCGCGGGCAGCGGCACCGCGCTGACGAAGATGACCAAGTATGCCGCCACGGCGTTCTTCGTCCTGACGCTGCTCATCTCCATCCTCTTTGGAAAGCAGACCCGCACGGGCACCGTTGACCCCCGCAACCTGCTCTCCGCCGAAGACAAGCTGAGCCTCGTGACTCCCACGGCGCCGGCGAAGACCAATGCGGCGGCAGCCACCAATGCCGCCAGGCTGATGCTGAGCGCGACAAATACTCCGGTCGAAAAGAAGTAATCTCGCTTTCAATTCTCCAATACGCCCTCCGGCCCGCCGCCAGGGGGCGTTTTTGTTTCCGGCATCCTTCAGCGGATGCGGGCCGCGTCACTGCCTCACAAATTCCGCGTGCAGCTTCGCATAGTGACCGCCCCGCCCGATCAACTCCTCGTGCGTCCCGCGCTCCACTATCTCGCCGTGGTCCAACACGAGGATCTGGTGGGCGTGCCGCACCGTTGACAGCCGGTGCGCGACCACGAAGCAGGTCCGGCGGGCAAACAGTTCCTCCAGCGCGAGCTGAATCACCCGCTCCGTCTGCACGTCCACGGCGCTCGTCGCCTCGTCGAGGATCAGAATGCGCGGCTGCGCGACCATCGCGCGCGTGAACGTCAACAGCTGCCGTTCGCCCGCGCTGAAGTTCCCGCCGCGCTCGCTGACCTTGGTCTGGTAGCCGTCGGCGAAGCGCTCGATGATCTCGTGCGTGCCAAGGGTCTTCGCCGCCACGATGACTTCGTCGTCGGTGGCACCGGGCTTTCCGAACTTCAAATTCTCCATCACCGTGCCAGTGAAGAGAAAATTCTCCTGCGTCACGATGCCGATCTGCTCGTGGAGTGATTCCACTGTCGTCTCCTGCAAATCAATTCCGTCGATGGTCACGCGGCCCCGCTGCGGCTCGTAGAATCGGGCAATCAGGCTGATGATGCTCGTCTTCCCGGAACCGGTGTGGCCGACCAGCGCGATGGTCTGGCCGGGGCGCACGTCGAGCCGGATGCCCTTGAGCACCCATGTGTCCGCCGGCGTCGTGTCGTAGCGGAACCACACATCGTCGAACACCACATGCCCGCGAATCGCCGGCAGTGGCGCGGCGTTCTCGCGGTTGCGCACCTGCGGCTGCGTGTCGAGCAGCTGGAAGATCCGTTCCGCGCTCGCCGCCGTGGAGAGGATGGCGTTGTAGAGATCGCCCATCGTCTGGATCGGCCCGAAGAACATCCCGATGTAGAGCGCGAACGCCGCCAGCTCGCCGACGGTGATCTCGTGCCGCAAGACGAGCGTTCCGCCGTAGGCGAGGATGATCAACGTGCCGAGGCCGGACACGAACCCGAGGAACGGCATGTAGGTGTGGAACACCCGCGCCGCCGCGAGCGCGAGCGCGTTGTGCGTCTCGTGAAGCTCCTGAAAGCGCGCGAGGTTTTCCTCCTCCCGCGAGAACGCCTGCACCACGCGCACGCCCGCGATGTTCTCCGCCATCGCCGCCGTAAGACGGGAGTTTTGCGCGCGGACCTTGCGATGCGCGTCGAGGCCGAATCGATGAAACAGACGCGTGGCGACAAAGAGCGGCGGCAGCACGGCGATGACGGCCAGGC
>JBDHQG010000587.1:0-3334 GCA_039806925.1 Limisphaerales bacterium | reverse complement strand
CCGGTGCGTCCGAAAATTCCTTCCGCCGCCGACAAGAAATGGGTTCGCACGCCGGTCGATAACTTCATCCTCGCGAAGCTCGACGCCGAGAAGCTCAAGCCCGCCGCCGAAGCCGACCGCGTCACGCTGCTCCGCCGCCTGCATCTCGATCTCACCGGCCTGCCGCCGTCCATCGCCGAGGTTGATGCCTTCCTCGCGGACAAATCCCGCGATGCCTACGAGAAGGTCGTCGAGAAGCTGCTCGCCTCGCCGCATTACGGCGAACGCTGGGGCCGTCACTGGCTCGACGCCGCGCGCTACGCGGACAGCGACGGTTACGAGAAGGACATGTCGCGCGAGATGTGGCCGTATCGCGATTACGTCGTGAACGCCTTCAACAAGGATCTGCCCTACGACCAGTTCATCATCGAGCAGTTCGCCGGTGACGAGTTGCCGAACGCCACGCAGGATCAAATCGTCGCCACCGGTTACCTGCGCAATTCGATGGTGAACATGGAAGGCGCGATTGACCCCGAACAGTTCCGCATGGAGGCGATGTTCGACCGCATGGACGCCGTCGGCAAAGGCGTGCTCGGCCTCACCATCCAGTGCGCGCAGTGCCACAACCACAAATACGATCCGCTCACGCAGGAGGAGTATTACAAGCTCTTCGCCTTCCTGAACAACGACCACGAGGCGCGCCCGGTGGTTTACTCGCCCGACCAGCAGATGAAGGTCGCCGACCTGCGCCGGCAGATGGCCGAGATCGAAACGGATCTCCAGCATCGCGTGCCCGATTGGGAGAAGCGCATGGCCGCGTGGGAGGAATCGGTGAAGAACGATCAGCCCGAATGGATCGTCCTCAACAATCTCGATCAGGAAGGCGACAAATCGCAGCGCTACGAAATGTTTCCGGACGGCTCGCTGCTCGCCTGTGGCTACGCGCCGACGCTCTTCACGCAATGGTTCCGCGTGACGAACGATCTCAGCGAAGTCACCGCGTTCCGACTCGAATTGCTCAACGATCCCAGCCTGCCTTACGGCGGTCCCGGTCGCGCGTTCAACGGCACCTGCGCGCTCAGCGAGTTCAACGTCGAAGCCACTGACCTCAGCGCGCCGACCAACAAGGTGAAAGCCAAGTGGACTTCGGCCACGGCGGACGTCGAACAGCCCGAGCGCAAACTTGAGATCAACTTCGACGATCGTACCACCAACAGCCGCACGACCGGTCCGATCCAATTCGCCATCGACGGCAATTCGAAAACCGCGTGGGGCATCAACGTCGGTCCCGTGCGCCGCAATCAGGAACGCAAAGCCGTCTTCAACGCCGAGAAGCCGTTGGGCTTCGCGAGCGGCAAGACCCAATGGCGCATCGGGATCAACCAAAGCCACGGCGGCTGGAACAGCGACGATCACATGAACAACAACCTCGGCCGCTTCCGCATCAGCGTCACCAGGGCGAAGGATGCCAAGGCCGATCCGCTGCCGAAAAAAGTTCGCGACATCCTCACCAGCGTGCCGGCGGACAAGCGCACACGCGCCCAGCAGGCCACCGTCTTCGCCCACTGGCGCACCACCGTTCCCGAATGGAAGGAGGCCAACGCGAAGATCGACAAGCTGTGGGAGCAATGGCCCGACGGCGCGACAAGCATGACACTGCTCGCCGGCAAGCAGCGCCAGACTTCCGTCCTGCGCCGCGGCGATTGGCTCAAGCCGAGCAAGCAGGTCGCCGGCGATGTCCCGTCCTTCCTCAATTCGCTGCCGAAGAACGCGGACACCTCCCGCCTCACGTTCGCGAAATGGCTCGCCGACAAAAAATCTCCGACCACCGCGCGCGTCTTCGTGAACCGCGTCTGGCAGGCTTACTTCGGCATGGGCATCGTCGCGACTCCGGAGGACTTCGGCGTCCAGGCCGACGCGCCGAGCCATCCCGAACTGCTCGACTGGCTCGCCGTGGAATTCATGGAGCCGAAAGTGAACGACGCCGGCAAAGGCAAGCTCAAGCCGTGGTCCGTGAAACATCTCCACCGCCTCATCGTCAACAGCGCGACCTACCGCCAGAGCAGCAAGGTGACGCCCGAACTCTACGCGAAGGATCCCTACAACCGTCTCCTCGCGCGCGGACCGCGCCTCCGCGTCGAAGGCGAGATCGTACGCGACATCGCGCTGGCCACGAGCGGATTGTTGAACCCGAAGCTCGGCGGACGCGCCGTCATGCCGAACGCACCGGAATATCTCTTCCAGCCGCCCGCGAGCTATGCGCCGTTCCCTTGGAAGAATGAAATCGGTGACGAGAACTACCGTCGCGCACTCTACACCTTCCGCCGCCGCTCCACGCCCTACCCGGCCCTGCAAACCTTCGACGTGCCGAACGCCGACTTCTCCTGCGTCCGCCGTCAGCGCAGCAATTCGCCGCTCCAGGCGCTCGTCTCGCTGAACGAACCGATCTTCGTCGAGTGCGCGCAGAACCTCGCCCGCCTCACGCTGACCGAAGGCGGCACCACCGACGACGCGCGCCTCACCTACGCCTTCCGCCGCGTGCTCTCGCGTCCGCCGGACGCGGAGGAAAAACGCGAACTGCTCGCGCTCCTCGACAAACAAAAGCAACGCCTCGCAGACGGCTGGTTGAATCCCAACGAAGTCGCCACCGGCAAAGCCGAGCTCGCAAAGAACCTCCCGAAAGGCGCGTCGCCCACGCAGCTCGCCGCCTACACCGTCGTCTCCCGCGTGCTGCTGAACCTCGACGAAACGATCACGAAGGAATAGCCATGAACTGCCAATCTCATCTCTATCGCGGCCAGGATCCTCGCGACGTCACCCGCCGCTGGTTCCTCCAACAATGCGCCGTCGGCCTCGGCGGCATCGCGCTTGGGAACATCATCGGCGCGCCCGCGTCCGCGATGGCGTCCATTACCGGGAACAACCCCCTCGCGCCGCGCAAGCCGCAGTTCGCCGCGAAGGCCAAGCGCGTCATTTATCTCTTCCAGGCGGGCGGACCGAGTCACCTGGAGATGTTCGACCACAAGCCCGGTCTCGCGAAGTGGGACGGCAAATTGCCGCCGCCGGAGTTGATCAAGGGCTACCGTTCCGCGTTCATCACGCCGAACTCCACCTTGCTCGGACCGAAATTCAAGTTCGCGCGCCACGGCAAGAGCGGCGCGGAGCTCAGCGAGATCGTGCCGCATCTCGCGAAGGTCGCGGACGACATCGCCATCGTGAAGTCGATGCACACGGACGCCTTCAATCACGCGCCCGCGCAAATCATGATGAACACCGGCTCGTAGATGTTCGGCCGGCCGAGCTTTGGTTCGTGGACGACTTACGGCCTCGGCAGCGAGACGGATAATCTGCCCGC
>JBDHQG010000586.1:0-3337 GCA_039806925.1 Limisphaerales bacterium | reverse complement strand
CGTGGAACAAGACGAGCGAAGACACGATCGATCTCGCCGCCGCGGAACGCATTCTCGACGAGCAACACTTCGGCCTGGAGAAGGTGAAGGAGCGCCTGCTCGATTTCATCGCCGTCATCAAGCTGAAGAAGGACATCAAGGGACCGCTCCTCTGCCTCGTCGGCCCGCCCGGCGTCGGCAAGACCTCGCTCGGCAAAAGCGTCGCGGACGCCCTCGGACGCAAGTTCGCCCGCATCGCCCTGGGCGGCATGAGGGACGAGGCGGAGATTCGCGGCCATCGCCGGACCTACGTCGGCGCGATGCCGGGACGCATCATCCAGACGCTGCGCCGCGTCGAGACGCGCAACCCCGTCATCCTCCTCGACGAGATCGACAAGCTCGGCTCCGATTTCCGCGGCGATCCCTCGTCAGCGCTCCTCGAAGTGCTCGACCCGCAGCAGAACCACACGTTCACCGATCACTATCTCGATCTGCCGTTTGATCTTTCGCAGGTTCTCTTCATCACCACGGCGAACTGGCTGGACCCGATTCAAGCGGCGCTTCGCGACCGGCTCGAAGTCATCACGCTTCCCAGCTACACCGCTTCGGAGAAGCTGCAGATCGCCAAGCGCTACCTCGTGCCCCGTCAGCTGGAGGAACACGGCCTCGAAAAGAAGCGCGTCAAATTCCCCGACCCCACGCTGCGCCAGCTCATCGCCGATTACACGCATGAAGCCGGCGTGCGCCAGTTGGAACGCGAGATTGGAACGCTGACGCGGAAAGCGGTTCGCAAGATCATTGGGCGAAATGGTAACGCCGGTCCCATCTCCATCGAACCTAAGTCGCTCGCCGATTACCTTGGCCAGCCCAAGTTCGTTTCCGAAGCCGCCGAGAAAATTACCGACGCCGGCATCGCGATGGGGCTCGCCTGGACTCCCGTCGGCGGCGAAATCCTTTTCATCGAGGCCACGCGGATGCCCGGCAGCGGACGTTTGACCCTGACCGGCTCACTCGGCGACGTGATGAAGGAGAGCGCGCAGACGGCGCTCAGTTACTTGCGCAGCCAGTCGAAGCCGCTCGGCATCGACCTCACGGACTTCGACAAGCACGATCTCCACATCCACGTTCCGGCCGGCGCGACGCCGAAGGACGGCCCGAGCGCCGGCTCGACCATTTCCGTCACGCTCGCCTCCGTGCTCACGCGACGCTTGGTCCGCTCCGACCTTGCGATGACCGGCGAAATCAGCCTGCGCGGTCGCGTGCTGCGCGTCGGCGGGATCAAGGAAAAGGTGATGGCCGCGGCGCGCTCCGGGCTGAAACAGGTCATTCTACCGGCCCAGAACAAGAGCGATTGGGCGGAAGTGCCGGACGAGGTTCGCAAGAAGATGAAGGTTCACTTCGTCGAGCATATCTCTGAACTGATTCGCCTGGCGCTGCGTCCGAAGTGATACGATGCGTGCGCTTTGTCTCCTGACGATTCTTGCAGCGACAGCTTCGCTGCATTCCGCCGAAGTCCTGCCCATCGCCCAGCCACTCAATCTTCCCGACCCGGATCGTGAAGGCCAGGAGCTGGCGGCGAAACTCCGCGATGCCATGCCTGATGGCGATTCTCGTTTTTCTGGCACGTTTCAAATCGTGACCAGGGACGACGAGGTCCGCCACATCCCGGTTTCTTCCGAGATCAAAATCCATTCCACCAACTGGGTCGTCACCTACCAAACCACGCCCACGAACAAGGCGGCCCCCGAGTCCCTGACCATCACGCACACGCCGGACGCCCCGACCACTTACAGCTACACTGTCGGCGGAAAGGCCGTGACGCCGGTTCCGCTGGGAGGCGCGTTCGCCGGAACGGATTTCTCCGTGCTCGATCTTGGTCTCGAATTCTTCCACTGGCCGAAGCAGCGCCGCCTGCGGCACGAGATGCGGAACAGCCGGAACTGCCACGTCCTTGAAAGCACCATCCGAAACGCCACCAATTCACCCTACGCGCGCGTGCTGAGCTGGGTGGACATCGAATCCGGCGGCATCGTCCGGGCCGAGGCGTTCGACCGCAATGGAAAGACGGTGAAGGAATTCAAGGTTGGGAAGTTCCGCAAGGCCGATGGCCGCTGGCAGCTCGAAAGCCTGCGCATCGGCACCCGGGCGACCGGCCAGGAAACCGAGCTGAAGTTCGATTTGGAAAACAAGTAGGCCGAACATTTTTTCCGCGCGCCGCGTGTGACATCTGGCGGCGGGCGCTGTCCAATGATTGATGTCAGCCCTGATCACCGAAAATCCCGTGGAGCCCGCGCCTGAGACATCGAGCGAAGCCACCGCCGTCAGCCGCGTTCCCCTGGAGCCGCCGGAATTGGAAGCCATCTACGAGGAACATTCCCGGCCCATCTATTACCTCGCCCTGCGGATGCTCGGCGATCCGACGCAGGCTGAGGACGCCACACACGATGTCTTCCTCAAAGCCTACCGCAAGCTCGGCGAGTTCAAGGGCAATTCCAGCCTCCGCACCTGGCTGTATCGCATCACCATCAACCACTGCCAGAACCTGCTCCAGACCTGGCATCGCCGAAACATCCACGGCACCGACGACGAGGCCGTCTGGGAACGCGCCGCCGCCACCGGCGACAGCCCGTTGCGCGTGCTCGAAACGAAGGAACTCGGCCAGCGCATCCAGCAGGCGCTCGACTCCCTCCCGGAGGAATATCGCCTCCTGCTCCTGCTCGTCGCCGACGAAAAGCTCAGCTACGACGAGGTCGGCGCCCTGACCAGCCAGAGCAGCGACGCCGTCCGCGGCAAGCTCCATCGCGCCCGCAAAACCTTCGCCGCCGCCTTTCAGCAGACCGCCTGACCCACACCCCACCACCCCACGATCATGAACCGTCCCACGTCCAAGCTGAACCAACGCCAGCACGAGGAAACCACTTCCCAACAACAGAGCGCCCAGGAAACCGCGACGCTCGAATTCGCCGCCGCCGAGGACATGCTCCGCCACGATGTGGCGCAAACGCCCGTGCCGCCGGGCGTCGCCGAACGATTGCAGAAGTCCGTCGCAAACGAGCCGAAGCCGCAACCCTCCTGGTGGCAGCGACTGTTCAAGGGCTGAGCGATGGGCATTTCCGGTCCAAACCCAAACTCCAGATGGCTCTCCGCGAAACACGCCAAACGACGCCAAAGTGAAGAGAATTGGCTCAGTTACAGATGGACGACGGACTTCCGAAAAAGCGATTACCTCGGCCATTTGCTTTTTCATGTCTGTTTCCCCGCTGTTTTCAGTGGATGGCGTGGAGTGGTCGTCTGGCCTCGCGGAGCGAGGCATTGAAGGTAGCCGTGGACTTCAGTCCACGGATCGAGAGGCGGGACG
>JBDHQG010000585.1:0-3337 GCA_039806925.1 Limisphaerales bacterium | reverse complement strand
TGAGCTTCTGCATCTCGGTCAGCCGCGCGAGGATGCTGTCCGCCATCTGCGGGCCGGCCTGATTGAGGTAGCTGCGCCGCACCGCCAGCGCCATCGTCTCATCCGCCGTCCAGCCCGACGCCACCCAGTCGCCGAGCGATCTGCCGGAGGCCACGAGTTCGAGGATCGCCGTCGGGACATTCTTGCTGTCCATCGATCGGGTGACCGGGATCTGCCGAAAATCGAACGAGAGCGCGACGCCGTTGGTCGTCAGCGGCGCGCCGCCCTGCTGCATCGGTGCGCGAAACGCGGGGTCCGAATTCGGCCAGTAGGATTTCACGCGGATCGTGAACGGGAGTTTCTCGTGCGTGATTTCCTTCCGGGAAGAAACGATCGACTCCGGAATCGCGACCACCTGCTCCTTCCCGCCCTCGGCATCCGTCGAGAACGCAAGCTCGTAGGTCATGCCGCTTTCGGACCACGACCGCGACTCGCCCTCGGCCATCCGCATCTGTGTCTCGCGCGAGAACAAGTCGGTCGTCAACTGGCCGACGAGCAGCAGGATGATGCCGACGTGCGTGAGGTGAATGCCGATTTTCTTCCTGGTGAACTGGAAGCGCTGGATGAATGCCGCCGTGAGATTTACCAGCAACAGCGTGCCGATGAGATAGCCACCGGGCAGGAACATCGGAACTTTGTAGCCGAACAGGTGCAGGCCCCAGACCCACCAGTGCTTGAAGTAAAGTTCTTGCGCTTTATACAGCCCTACATCCGCATCCGCCTGCGCCACGGTTCCGACGAAAATCAGAATAATTCCAAACGCGAGCAACGTCACGGTGAGACGCAACGAACAGAGAGCTTTGGCGATTCGATGGAACATGCGCGATCAGGGCTTGGATTTTGCGAAGGCGACAAACGCCTCCTTCTCCGGCGTCACCGCCGCGGCGTCGCCCAGCAGCTTGTAAAACCAATAGCTGCCGTCCCGCGGAACCACGGCACCGAGAAGCTTCTTCGAGTCGCTGACCATTTCCACCAAGATTGCGCCCGGACTCGCCGGGTCAAGAGGCGAAACCATCGGGCCCAGTTCCCCTTCCCCGATCTCGCCCAGGCCGATCTGCCGCCGCCAGCGGTTCACGTTCGCCAGCGTGCCACCCGTGTCGTTGGGGAATACACTGACAAAAACTTCGGCCTTCGCGCCGCCGCGTTCCGGCACCGCAAAGCGCGCGACCTGCATCTGGCCCGCAGCCACCTGCCTCCACTGCGAGGGCACGATCCAGCCGGGCTGGGAGCCCGGGTCCGAAGCCGCAGCCGGAGACGCCGCGGATGGCGCGTCCTTCATCCGGATCGATTTCAGGAATTCGATGAAAACCGGCTTCTGCGCCGTCACCAGCGCCGCATCGCCGGCGAATTTGAAGAACCAGCTGGCGTCATCGCGATGGACAATGGCGGTCACGATTTTTGCCGGCGTCGAACCTTCAACCGGCGCTCCTTCGATCTGGAACATGCTCGCGCTTTCCCCACCGACCTCGACTTTCTCGAATTGCTTGAGCGCCTCATCCCGTTCGAGAGGTTTCAATCCCACTTGTTCCCGCCACATGTTCACGATGTCCGCATCGCGTCCGCCCAGCTTTGCCAGCGGCGTGATGGTTACCTGCGCCTCCGTCCCGCCCTCGCCCTGGATCGAGAAGCTGGCCACGCTCATCTGGCCCGCCCCCGTCTCTTTCCAACCGCCGGGCAATGTCCAGCTCACCTGCGCCCGCGGACGCGGAGCGCCCATCCCCGAACCGCCCATGCCTCCGCCGTGCGGATTTCCGGACTGGGCGACCATCGGCCTGGTCACCTCCTTGCCGACGGTGTAGACTTGAATCTCCTCGCGCTGACAGCCCGCGCCCAGGACAACCACGGCCAATGCCAGAACACGCAACGAGATCCTCGTCGCCCCCGGCTGTAATGACTGTCGCACCAAGAGACTGTTCATCATCATTTTTCCAACCAACTGTGATTTGAGTCCGCAAGCGGTTCGCGGGAGAACTTGGACTGAGGGTTCCGCCGATTTCTTCACCCCTGTTGCCCTACACCGACCAATCCGTGTCCGCTCAAAATACAGCGGGGACAGGCCATCACCTGTCCCCGCCCGTTAGAAATATCGCCCGTCACCGGCCCTCAGCCCGCGCTCATGCCCAGCAGGAACATGATGTTGCTCTGGGTCTTCTTGAGCTTGTTGAGCAGGAGTTCCATCGACTCGACCGGCGGCACGCCCGTGAGCGCGCGGCGTAGGATGACGACCTTGCCGTATTCGTCCGGATGATAGAGCAGTTCTTCTTTGCGCGTGCCGGACATCTCGATGTTGATCGAGGGGAAGATGCGGCGATCGACAAGATGACGATCCAGATGGATCTCCATGTTGCCCGTGCCCTTGAACTCCTCGAAGATCACCTCATCCATGCGGCTGCCGGTGTCGACCAGCGCCGTGGCGATGATCGTCAGCGATCCGCCTTCCTCGATGTTGCGCGCCGCGCCGAAGAAACGCTTCGGCTTGTGCAAGGCGTTCGCATCCACGCCGCCGGACAGAATCTTGCCCGAGTGCGGCTGAACGGTGTTGTAAGCGCGCGCGAGACGCGTGATGGAGTCGAGCAGGATGACCACGTCGCGCTTGTGCTCCACCATTCGCTTGGCCTTCTCGATCACCATCTCGGCGACCTGCACATGGCGCTCCGGCGGTTCATCGAACGTCGAGCTGATGACCTCGGCGCCTTTGCAGCTGCGCTCCATGTCGGTCACTTCCTCGGGACGTTCGTCGATCAGCAGAATGAACAGATACGACTCCGGATTGTTCTTCAGGATCGCATTCGCCAGCTTCTGCATGAGCACCGTCTTGCCGGTGCGCGGCGGCGCGACGATGAGACCGCGCGTGCCTTTGCCAATCGGGCAGACCAGATCGACGACGCGCGTCGAGAGCTCGTCCTGAGCCGTTTCGAGAATGAAACGCTTGTTCGGAAAGAGCGGCGTGAGGTTGTCGAAGTGCGTCTTGTCCTTCGCCTTTTCCGGATCCTCGTTGTCGACTGCTTCCACTTTCAGCAGCGCGAAGAACCGTTCCTTCTCCTTCGGCGGACGAATCTGGCCGGCGATCAGGTTGCCGGTCTGGAGATCGAACCGGCGAATCTGCGACGGCGACACGTAGATGTCCTCCGGGCAGGAGAGATAATTGAAGCTCTGCGAACGCAGGAAGCCAAAGCCGTCCGGCAGCACCTCGAGCACGCCTTCGGAAAACAGGATGCCGCTGCGTTCGGCGTTCTTTTGGAGAATGTGGAAGATGACCTCGTGCTTGCGCATCGTGCCGAAGTTCTCGATGCCCATT
>JBDHQG010000031.1:0-14558 GCA_039806925.1 Limisphaerales bacterium | reverse complement strand
GGACGCGCGCTACGACCAGATTCTGCATCTGCCGACGCACGAGAAGCGCTTCAGCAACGGCGGCGGCGTGCTCGATTTCCTCGGCGACGATGACGCGCTGATCCAGACCTGTTTCCCTGGCGCGAATTACACGCGCGACCAGTTCACCTACCAGCTCTCGGATCATTTCCCCGTCTGGGTGCAGATCAAAACGGACATCGACGGCGATCGCCTCACGCAAATCGTGCAGAACAGCAAGAAGTGAGGCGCATTTCGACGTTCACCAGTCCGTGATTTTGTAGTCCTTCAGGAACTTGCCCCAGACATGCTCGCCGGTGTTGATGCCGGCGATGATGGGATCCACGATGCGCGCGGCGCCGTCCACGATGTCGAGCGGCGGATGGAAGCGGTGCTCCTTCACCTTGCGCTCGGCAATGTGGGCCGGGTCTTCGTCCGTCACCCAGCCGGTGTCCACGGCGTTCATGTGAATGCCATCGGCGTGGTAATCCGCCGCCGAGGTGCGCGTCAGCATGTTGAGCGCCGCCTTCGCCATGTTCGTGTGCGGATGGCGCGTGGTCTTGAACTTCCGGTAGAACTGCCCTTCCACCGCCGAGACGTTGACGATGTGCTTGTCGCGTTCCGGCGTGCGTAGCATGAGCGGCTTCAAGCGCGCGTTCAGGATGAACGGCGCCACGGCGTTCACGAGCTGGACTTCGAGCAGTTCGACGGCGGGCACTTCGTGCATCCGCATCCGCCACGAATTGTGCTCGCGCAGATCGATCTGCTGCAAATCCTGATCAAGATTGCCTTGAGGAAAAAGCGCCTGTTGCGCGGCGAGCTCTTCGGGAAGCAACGGGACTTGCGACAACGCGGCGGCGTGGGTGAGTCCGGCGACTTCCGACAGTGATGGAGCGCCGAACTCCGATTCGGCGCGCTGCAACTCACCGGCCCCTCTCGCCGATTTGGAAATCGGCGCTCCGCCTTCCGGCAGCATGTGGTAGCCGCGCAAACCCTCGTATTCACCGAGCAGCTTCGCCGCCTCCGCCGGCAGGTTGTGCAGCGGCCCGTTCTCGCGCTCCATCATGTGCGCGTAGAAATCCGGCGGACGCCGCACTGTCTGGCAGGCGTTGTTGATGATGAAGTCGAGTCGCGAATACTTCCGCATCATGTGCTGGCAAAACGCTTCCACGCTCGGCGTGTGGCGCAGATCGAGCCCGAAGATTTCCAGACGATGGCCCCAGTCCTTGAAGTCCGGCTCCGCCGCGTAACGCATCGCTGAATCGCGCGGGAAACGCGTCGTCACGATCAGCTGCGCGCCGGCGCGAAGCAGCTTGATGCCCGCCTGGTAACCGATCTTCACGCGGCCGCCGGTCAGCAATGCGACGCGTCCGCGCAAATCCGCCAGCTCGCCGCGCTTGCGCCAGTTCAGCTCGGCGCAGGCCGGACAAAGCTGATCGTAGAAGTGATGAATCTGCGTGTAGTCCTGTTTGCAGACGTAACAATTCTGCGGCTCGACCGCCTCGCGGAAATCCGGATTGTCCGCCACGTCCTGAGGCTCGGCCTCCACTGGCGGGAAATAATTTGGCGTGGTGAAGACCGGCTTGCGGCGCAGCTCGCGAATGCCGGTCTGGTGCAGCTTCTGGTCGTCGGCGAGTTTCTTCTCCGCCTTGCGCTGCTTCACCTTGGCCTTCACGAAACGCCGGCGCTCGCCCACGTCCGGACAATAAATGTCGCCCGCAGCCTTCACGAGCCGGCGGCGTTCGTCCTCCGAAAGATCCGCGAGCACGGTGCGGTTGGCTGCGGCTGTTTCCAGGAGTTCCACCGCAGCGCGGAGACGTTCCGTGAGCGCGGGATCGACAAGGCGTTTGCCGTGAGTTGCGGCGGGATCGGTCGGATGATCAGGCATTTCGTTCAAAGGCGGGACGTTAACAAAGGTGAACGAAGCGAGCGAACGAAAATTCCGCCGAATGGATTCGCAGCGCAGCCCGACTACGGCCCGGACATCACCGAGAGCCGCCGCTTCGCGCGCATGAACAGCACGGTCGACACGAGGTAAAGAATCGCGCCAACCAACGCCAGCCCCACCAGCCACCGCTGGTTAAACCCGGCGCCAAGCTCCTCCAGCTTGTTCCCCTCCAGAATCCGCGGGTCGAGCGCGACCGAGAGATAATTCACGTAGCCGACGAGAAAGATTCCCAGCGCCGCTGCAAAACAAACCAGGAAGAGTCCGGCAATGATTCCGCCCGCACGACGCTGGCCGAGATAAAACAGGCCCGCGCCGGGAAGAATCACATTCATCATCGACGCGGCGCGCAAGTTACGGGGTCGCGGCGGCAGCGGCGGAGGCGTGGCGGACATGTCGGCGCGGAGTCAGCCCGCGATCTACTTCGTCATCGGCCAGCCCGCCTGCACCATCGCCTTGTAGCCGCCGATGAGCGACGAAACATTCTTGTAGCCCATGCGCTGCGCGACGTCGCATGTGAGCGCGGAACGGAAGCCACCGCCGCAATACATGATGATCTCGGCGTTTGAGTCGGGATACTGCCTCTCGATGTCGCGCTCCAAAACGCCCTTGCCGAGATGCTTCGCCTCGGCGGCATGACCGGCGGCCCACTCGCTGTCTTCGCGGACATCGATCAAGATGGCGTTCGGGTTCCGCGCGAGCCGCGTGCGCGCTTCGTCGAGGGTGATCTCCTTGATGCGCGGGCGGACTTCGTTGACGACTTTCAAAAATTCAGGCGAGTGATCCATATCCGCGACGATAAGTTGAGCCGCCATCGGGTCAAACAGTTTTCCGCCCGCCCGGTCGGCACCGCGCGCATCTTGCCCCAACGGAACGCGGACGGTCCCCGTCCGCAGCGGGCGATGCGCGCCGGCATCGTGGAAGTTTGCTACAACCGCCGTCCGGGCCACGCGCTGCGAGCCGAGACGGCTCGCGATCCAGGAGGACAGGATGCGCCGCGCTTGACTCTGCGGCGCATTTCCCTGAAATGCCCGGCATTCACCGCGTATGAAAAAATGGAAACTGGCCGGCATCAACTTCGATCACTTTCACATGGGCGACCTGCTCCGCTACGCCCACGAACATCCGAACGTCGAGATCGTCGGCATCTCGGATGAACAGCCGGCGCGCATGGAGGAGGCCATCGGCAAGGGTCTCGTCAGCCGCGACCGCGCGTTCACCGATTACCGCGCGTGCCTGGAGAAGACCAAGCCGGACATCGTCATCCTCTGCCCCGCTGCCTCGAAACACGGCGAATGGGTGAAGAAGGTCGCGCCCTACGGCGTGCATCTCATGGTCGAGAAACCCTTCGCCGCGTCGCTCAAGGAAGCCGACGCGATGGTCGCCGCCATGCCGAGGAACAAGACGCTGATGATCAACTGGCCGCTGCAATGGGTCGGTTCACATCGCAAGGCGAACGAACTCGTCGAGGCCGGTCACATCGGCGACGTGATCAATGTCTGGCACTTCGGCGGCAACCGCGGCCCGCTCTGGCACGGTGCCGACAAGGACGAGAAGACCGCCGCCCAGGTTGCGAAGGAGAAACCGAAGTCGTGGTTCTACAAGAAGGCGCACGGTGGCGGTTCGTTGCTCGATTACCTCGGTTACGGCACGACGCTCGGCACCTGGTATCAGGGCGGACGTCGCCCGATCGAAGTCACCGCCACCGTCGATGAACCCAAGGGTCTCGAAGTCGATGAGCACAGCATCGTCGTGGCGCGCTACGCGCATGGTCTGTCGAAGTTCGAGACGCGCTGGGGGACGTTCAGTGACCCGTGGATTCTCCAGCCGCAACCGCGCTGCGGCTTCATCATCGCCGGCACGGAAGGCACGATCTCCAGCTATGACTACGACGATTACGTGACCGTGCAGACGCGCAGGAAACCGCAGCCGCATCGCCTGCCCGCGCCCGCGCCGAAAGCGCCGAACCAGAACCCGGTGCAATACCTCGTGGACCGCCTGAGCAAGGGCAAGGCGCTTGAAGGCCCGGTGAGCATCCGCATCAGCCGCATCGGCCAGGAGATCGTCGATGCCGCCGTGCGCAGCGCGAAGTTGAAGAAGATGGTGAAGCTGTAGCGCGAAGCCGGGGATCCAGTTCAGTTCACAGTTTCGCGCCACGCAGCGGCTTGTCACGCGGTTGCTGATCCTGATCAGAAGGTCGATCACCACGGTCGAACCGCTGGCCGCGTTCGAGGTGGATGACGAAGTCATCGATGTTGCCCGCGAGACGCCCGACAATCAGCCCTTCGTTCAGCCAGTCCTTGCTCGGGTTCTTTGCCGAGATGCGATAGCCCGTCACGCGGATGCTCAAGCTGACGGACTCCGCCGGCAGGCCGCGAAACTCGAAGCGCCCGTCATCGTCGGCGCGCGTCTCCTGATTGTCCCACGCGTCTTCAAGGCTGATCATCACGCGCGTGCGGTTCGGCAGCGGCTCGTTGTCCGCCGTGACGATGCGCCCCTTCAAGGAATATGCCGGGCCGGTTTTCAAATCGCCGAGGTTCACGGTTGCGCCATCCGCGCCGGTCGTCAGCCGCTGCGGCGGGAGCGCCCCGCCGAGATCCTGCATTTCCTTCATCTTCGAGTAGAGCACGAACCGGTTGTTCGGAGGGATGTTCGGCAGGCTGAACCGGCCTTCGGAATCCGTCGCCACATCGAAGCCGCGCATGAACACCTCCGAGGAGCGATCCTCCGTGTTCATCGAAACCGAAACACCCGCGACCGGCTTGCCTTCGTGCAGGAGGCGGCCGGTGACCGCCACGCCTTCCGTCATGCGGATCAAGTGCGCCTTGCCCGTATCGAGCCACATGCGGCGCTTGGCGACGGAGCGCGCGGTGATTTCCACCGTGATCGCGTCGAGCCCATTCGTGCAATCGAGGAAGAACTCGCCGTTCTCATCCGTCACCGCCATCGGGTCCACCCGGCCCGTGGTGCTGCTGGAGTACGAATACTGGCCGTAGCGCGTTCCCTGCACATCGACGCGTGCGCCGATCACCGGCCTGCCCTCGGGATCGATCAGCTTCGCCGTCACGCGATTCTCGATCGCCATGTTCGTCATCTTGAGCGGCTTCAAGCTCAGGTGCGCGCCGCCGAAGAGCGGGTCCACGTCGCGGATGAAATCCGGGCGATAACCCTTCGCCAGCACGAGCAGGCGGAACATCAGCTTGGGATCGACCGGCTCGATCAGGAACTGGCCTTCCGCGTCGGTGCGCGCGCGCTTGATGCAGTCCGGATAACAGGTCGGGCACAGGATGCCCAGACCTTCGCGCGGCGCGGCGGAATAGACGAACACCCAGGCGTTGCTGACCGGACCGTTTGCAGAACCGATCACGCCTTCGATGCGCCCGGGCTCCTCCGCGCCGCGCGCCAGCAAGGTCAGAAACAAACCGAACGAGAACAGGCCAAACCATCGCATTGTCTTCATGCCATCTCCTTTCGCTAATTCTTCGCCGCCATCAGCCGCTTCACCGAGGACGCCAGCCGTTTGCTGTCGATGTCTCGTCCTTTCACCCGCCCTTCCGCGTCGAGCAACACCACCGTGGGCAGCGCATCCACCTTCCACCGTTCCGTCACGGTGAACATCGCGGCCCCGGACAGCCGCGCATGAATCCAGCCGGCGCCGAGATCTTTGACGCCATCGCGCGCGTCCTCGATCCGGGAATCAAGATTCACCGTCACCAGCGCCAGCTTTGGCGAACCGCCCATCGTCGCCACGGCGGCGCGCAAGTCCGCCAGGTTCTTCTCCGAGCCCGGCGCCCATTTGCCCCAGAAACAAACCACCACCGGACGCCCGCGCAGGCTGAGCAGGTTGAACGGCTTGCCATCCAATTGATCGGCCACCAAGTCCATCGGCGGCGCCTTCACTCCCGGAGAATCCTTCACCTCCATCTCGAACGTTCCCAAATCAAACTCCTGATCGACCGGCCCGGCCGGAATGGTGACCTTGCGTTTGATGCTGCCAACGATTTCCTGCGAGCGCTCCCAGCGATTCCTCGTCGCGCCTTTCATCGGTTTGGTGACGGAGATGTTCAGCTCGTATTTGCCCGGCGGCACGTCGTCGATCTTGAAGTTGCCGTCCTTGTCGAACACCAGCTCGAACTGCTGGCGCCGTCGGTCATTGTCGAGCACCGCCTTGGACTTGCCGTGAGCGCGACGCGCCTTCTGGAACTCGTCTTGATCCGCGTAGGCGTAGAAATTGGGTCCGGGCGGCGGAGGCGGCAGCTTCACCATCAGCAGGTGATGATCGTTCTTCCAGTCCACTTCACTGTCGGATTCCACACGCCCCACCACCGAGCGCCCGCCGAACGTGTAATTGACCTCTTTCATTTCACCGGCCTTCACCTCGATCAGTTGGCGGTGGCTCTCGGCGACGGTGTGGCCCATGATCAAGACCGGCTGGCGGTGCAGGAGATAACTGCCCGCCGGGACATTCGTGAACAGAAACCGTCCCTCGGAATCGGTCATCGACGACAGGCTCACCTGGAACCCATCGTTGCCTTCCCACGAAACCGGCGCCCGCAGGGACAGCCGCTCCTTCGCCAGCGGCTTGCCACCCGCAATGACAACTCCTTGAACCGTCGCGTAAGGATCCAGCTTCACAGAACTGCTGTCGCGAAGCTGCTCCGCTGTCAGCGCTGCAAAGCCGGAACGGTGAATCACAACCAGCCGATGATCCTCGCCGACCGCATCAAACGAAAACCTTCCATCCTTCCCGGTCTTGACCCGGGTCATGCCGTTCCGAATCGACGCGTCGTCATAGAAGTTGTTGGCGGAATAGAGATAGATCGTCTCCGTGGGAGGAAGGATGGTGACCCGCGCCTCGTCCGCCGGCTGGCCATCCGGCAAAAGTACAGTTCCAACAGGCGCCTTCGCCCGCTTGAGAGTAGCGGTGCCCATGAAGTCTCCCTCCTCAAAACTCAAAAAGACCGATGCCCCACGGTTGATAACCCTCCGCGCGCACTTGAAGTTTGTATTCCGCGCTCCAACCCTCGCGAAACTCGCTGCGATTGATCTCTCCCTTGAACGTCCCGTTGGTCGTCTTCCAGCCTGCATCACCCGATCCGCTGTTCGGCTGGATTTCCTTCCACACCGAGAACGCCTGCAAGGGCTGCTTCGTCTCCGCATCCACCGCGCTCAACTGGACCGTCACCGAGTTCAGCGGGTCTTTTCTCACCCGGATGATTTGCTCCCCCTCCCTGGATTCCAATCGCGTCATGCGTATCAGATAATTGCTCGAGGCAATCGCCAGCGACAGCGGTTGCAACGGCGCGGCGTTCCATGTCACCCGGCCTTCGGCGTCCGTCGTTCCCTTCCAAGTCACGAGATGACCACGGTTGCGATACTCCGGCGCCGACACCACCGCGCCCACGACCGGCTCCTCCTTCTCCCCCACCACGCGCAACCGCAACGGCCGCGCCGCCGACAGCACAACCTTCGTCTCCGGCAAACCCGGCGTGGCCGTGACCATCACGGAATTCAGCGCGTAACCCTCCGCCTCCGCCGTGATGATGTACTGGAAACCCGTGCGATGCGGAAACTCGAACCGGCCCCGGGCATCGTTGGTCGTGGCGAAGATCGGCATGTTCCATGTATTGCCCGCGCGCTCCCTCACCACCGCCCCCGCAACCGGCTTCCCCGATTCATCCACCACCACCCCGCGAATGGCCACGCCCTCCTTCAAGACCATGACCGCATTCGTCGCGCGCAACGCAGCCATTTCCACCGGCTCACCCGGCTCGGTTGCGAAACACGGATCTGGGTTGGGCGTGATGAACATCATCCGGCTGCCATCCGGCCGCACCAGATCCAGCGTCGCCCGCGCGATGTCCGTCGGAAAATCAGCGAACCGCCACAAGCCGCGCGCATCCGTCACCGCGCCCTTCGTGTCGTCACGATTCAGCGCCGAATACTCCCGTTCCCGCCTGTCGTTGCCATAGTTGAAGGCACCCGCGCCCGTCCCCCACGGCACCACCGTGATGCCCGCCACCGGTTGCCCGCGCTCATCCTTCACCACACCGCCGATCGTCACGCCGCGCTCCAGCCGGAACGTATACTCTGCCGGCAATGCGCCGCGAATCGACCCCGGCTGCGCCTGAGAAACCTGCGGCGCCTGCCACGCCACACTGCGCGGCGGATAACCCGCGTTGCTGACCGAAAGCGCAAAGTAATTGAACGCCACCGCCGCGCCTATCATGCGCAGGGTCGTCACGCCCTGATCGTCCGTGAAGAACTGCCACTCGTGGAACACCGGACGTTCCGGCATCGGCATCAGGTTGGGAATCTGCACGGCGGAGTTGGGCAGCGGCCGGCCCGAAACGGCATCCACCACCTTCACCCGCATCGTGAATTCATTCGTGTCCGCGCCCTTGGGCAGTTCCGGGAATTGAACTTGGGCCGCAGCGAGTCCCACGAGGGACAGCGCGGCGAGCATGGCGGACAATTGGCGCATGTGCCGTTGGACGAGGAAATGGTTCATGGTGCTCCCTGATGCGCCCGCGCCCTGTTCGCCGCGTGAAGACAACGATGCGGAAAGTTCCTTTTGCTTCCCCGCTTCCGGGTTCAGGCGTGAGTGCGGCATACGTTCTCCAAACTTGGGCTGATGAAGACGACGGTTGCGCCATGAAACGTCCCAGGCAAGGAAAAGTTCCGTCGAAATTGTAAAACCTCAACGTGCTGCCGACGTCCCGCCGGCCACATGAATTGTCCTTCGACAACTCACGCGCCTATCCACTCGAACCACCCGCCGGCAGGATGCCGGCGGCACGTTCAGCCCTTCGCCGTGAGCACCTGCTCCAACAGCTCGTTCATGCGCTTGAGCATCACACGCGGATCGTCCAGCAGGCCGGCGGACACCCGCGCGTTGTCGTAGATTTGTTCGGCGACCTTCCCCGCCAGCGTCGCATCGCCCTGGCGCATGTGATGCAGGCGCGTGATGAGGCCGTGACGCGGGTTCAGCTCCAGGTCGTGCTTGAACGGCGTCTGCGCGTCGGTCTCGCGGTTCATGGCCTTGAGAATCTTGCGCATGCTCGCCGTCATGTATTTGTCGCTGTCCATGAGCACGGCGGGGCTGTCAACCAGCCGCTGCGAGGAACGCACTTCGCCCACGCGCTCGCCGAGCACCGTCTTCATCCACGCCGCGAGATCCTTCGCCTCGTCCTCCGTCAACGCGCCCTCCTTCTTCTCCGCGTCGGCCAGGTTCAGGTCGGCCTTCTCCGCCGGGCGGATCGTCTTCCCGTCGAACGATCCGAGGTGCTCCATCACGAATTCATCCCACGGATCATAGAGGAACAGCACCTCGTACTTCCGCGCCTGGAACACCTCGAAATACGGGCTGGCCTCCGCCCCTTCGCGGTTCGGCGCGAACAGGAAATAAATCTCCTTCTGGTCGGACGGCATCCGCTTCACGTAATCGGCGAGCGACGTGCGTTTGCCCTTCTCCGTCATCGACGACTCGTAGCGCAGCAGCTTGCCGAGCGCCTCGCGGTGCGTGAAGTCGCCCGCCACGCCTTCCTTCAAGTAGCGGTGATACTCGTTGTAAAACTTGTCGTAGAGCTCCGCGTCCTTCTCCGACAGCTCGTCCAGATGTTTCAGGAAGCGGCCGGTGATGACCTTGTTCAGCTTCTGGATGAGCGACGTGTCCTGCATCGTCTCGCGTGAGATGTTCAGCGGCAGATCCTCGCTGTCCACCACGCCGCGCAGGAAGCGCAGCCACTCCGGCAGCAGCCCCTTCGGCCTGGCCGTGATGAGCACCTTGCGGCAGTAGAGATGCACCTCGGAATCGACGCGGGAGAGCCCCATCGTCTCCATGTTGTGCCTGGGCACGAAGAGCAGCGTCTGGATGGCCAGCGGCGCGTCGGCGGAGAAATGCAGGCGCATCAACGGCTCTTCCTGGTCGTGGCCGATGAAGCGGTAGAACTCGTTGTATTCCTCCTCCTTGATCTCGCCCTTGCTCCGCGCCCAGATGGCCTGGACGGTGTTCAGCCGCGTGCCGTCGAGATCGATCGGGAACGGAACAAAGCTGGAGTAACGCTTGATGATGCCTTCGAGGCGATGTTTCTGCGCGAACTCCTTCGCGTCGTCCTTCAGCTCGAGGACGATCTTCGTGCCGCGCGGCAAATCGGCAGCAGGTTCAATCTCGTAGCCGCCCATGCCTTCGCTCGTCCAGCGCCAGCCCGGCTCGTCCGGCAGATACGAGCGGCTGAAGACCGTGACCTTCTTCGCCGCCATGAACGCCGAGTAAAAGCCCACGCCGAACTGCCCGATCAGCTTCGCGTCCGGCTTCCTGTCCGACGCGAGCTGTTTCAGGAACGCCTTCGTGCCCGAGTGCGCGATGGTGCCGAGATTCTCCACCAGCTCCCCGTGCGTCATGCCCACGCCGGTGTCCGTGATAGTGATGGTGCCCTCCTTCTCGTCCGCCACGACGGAGATGCCCGGCGCGACCTCGGATTGATACGGCGTCTCGCCCGAGGATTGCTTGAAGCGCAGCTTCTCGCAGGCGTCGGCGGCGTTGGAGATCAGCTCGCGAACAAAGATCTCTTTGTCCGTGTAAAGCGAATGGATGACGATATCCAGCAGCTGCTGAATTTCGGCCTGAAAATGATGCTTCTCGGTCGTGCTCATGAAATTCAATTAGCGAAAAATCTGGCGAACGGTCAAGAGGAGGAGTTTAGCCACGGACGAAGCATGGATGGAACACCGAAGTCAATTCCCTCCCGCCACCGTATCGGATCGCGTTCACAATCCAGCATCGCGGAGCGATGCAACGACGGTAGCCGTGGGCTTCAGCCCACGGTTTGCGGACGGAGAATCCCCGTCGCGTAGCGACGGCTGACCTCACCCCACGATCTCGGAATCAAAAATGTATCGCTCGTCGAACTCGATTCCGTGCCGTTCCAGCAACGCTCGATACTCCTGCTCGAACGTCCTGCCTTGATGATGCTGACGTTGGCTGGCGACATACTCCGCAACCTCCGGCACCAGCGACTTGCTCACGGTGAACGCCCCGTAACCATCCTGCCAGCCGAAGCCGCGCATTCCGGCCAGCGTCTCCTTGGCCCAAGCCGAAGAACCGCCCTTGAGAAGTTGCACCGCCTTGCTCACGGCCAGGACCGGCGGAATGCCAAGCAGCAGATGAATATGATTCTCAATTCCGCCAACCATCAACGGCTTCATTTCGTTCTCACGGGCAATGCCGCCCAGGTATGACCAGAGGCGTTGTTCATGTTCCGGCGTGATCCAAGGTTCCCGGTTCTTCATAGAGAAGACGACGTGGTAGTGAAGCGCGGTGTAGGTGTTGGCCATGGTCGAAGAAGGGTTTGTTGGTCCGGTTGTATCCGCGGTTCATGAGCAATCAAGGATTCATGCGTCGCTCCGCGACGCTGTGATCTCCGTCATCACACCGTGGGCTAAAGCCCACGGCTACCGTCGGGCGGTCGCTCCGCGACCAGGAGCCCCAAAATTCTCCCGCAGATTCAGAGCGGCCACGGATTGAATCAAAATCCGCGGCTTCTCTGAATCTGTGGGAATAATTCCCGCACGACGTTCAACACCCGCACGCAGTTCAATGCCCGTGCTGATGTTCCTGGATGTATTCCTGTTTCAGGCCCAGCTTCTCCGGCGCGTGCAGGACGAGCATCTTCATGCGGATGTCTTCCGGCACGTCCTTCGACGTGAGCTTGGAGACGATGACCATGAGGATGATCGCCAGCGGCACGGCCCAGATGGCCGGTTGTTCGCAAAGGATGCGCAGGAGCGGATGCGCGGCCCAGAAATCGTTCAACGGTTTGAAGAGGGCGAAGAGTTCACCGGTCTTGCCCGGCGCGACGGCCAGTGTGCTGAAGCTGGTGAGCGAGATGCCGACGAGCGCGCTCAGGCCGCCGGTCAACATGCCGGTCGCCGCGCCTTTCATCGTGAGCTTGCGCCACCACACGGCCATGAAGAGCAGCGGGAAATAGCTCGCCGCCGCGATGGCGAAGGCCTGGCCGACCATGAAGTTGATCTCCAGCGGTTCCACAAAGCTGCCGAGCAGCACGGCCACGCCGCCGATGAGCACCGCGCACCATTTGAACATCTTCATGCGCTGTTCCGGCGAGGCCTTGGGATTGAGCATGCGGCCATAAACATCGTGCGCGAGCGCGCCGGTCATGGAGACGAGCAGTCCGCTGAAGGTGCTCATGAACGCCGCAAACGCGCCGGCGCAGGTGATGCCGCTCAGGATCGAACCCCACGGGATGCCGGACGGTTTGGTTGCAGACGCGGCGGCAGAGGAGCCGGGGGGAAGAGGGGCAGAGGTGACTTCGGCGGCGCGCGTTTCATCTTCTTTTCCCCTTTTCTCCTCTGCTCCTCTGCCTTCATTCAAAATGCGCGGCAGTTCCAAGACGACCTTGTCCGTCCCCTTCGCGCCGACGCCGGAGTAAAGCTCGGGCAGCAGGTTCCGCCCGATGACGCCGAACACGGGCGGGAAGACGTAGAAGATGCCGATGAGGATCATCACCCACATGGTGGTGCGCTTGGCAGCGACGCCGTCCGGGTTCGTGTAGAAGCGCACGAGGATGTGCGGCAATCCCGCCGTGCCACAGACGATGGCGATGATGAGCGAGTAGGTGTAGAGCAGCGAATACGGCTTCGATTCTTCCGGCGAAAGCTTCGCGGCCTTGGCGGCTTTGGTCGTGAGCGGGCCGAAGGGGTTGAGCCAGGTGGCGTCGGCGGGGGCTTTTTCGGGGAGCTGTTCCCTGAGAACTGAACTTCCGGTCAGCTCTCGTGACAGCAACGGTGCCTTGGCCTCTGGAACGATCCAAACTGATTTGTCCTTTCCCCGAACGAAGGCGACCGAGTTACTTTCCTCGCATATAGATTCAAACTCCGCAACCAGCCCGCCGTATGTCACATTGCTAATTGCAAATGGAGGCAAGGGTGTTTGGACCAATTCAGGTGCGAGGTACACCGTTTGACGTGAAATCTTTGCGTAGAAACTTAGAACACCACTACGGTCGCCATACTTCACAGTCGCACCTAGAGTGCTAATCTGTAGTCGCTGGCCTGACATGACGTTATTCACATACACTTTCCCTATTACTTTCACCTCGGACAGTGCGTCGCCATCAGTCCCTTGGACGAGGACTCCCGGCTCAAATCGCTGAAACTGAGTCAAGTCACCCGCGGCCGATACCCCAAGATTAGTAACGCCTTCGTCCGACTTGTTGTTGGCAGACTGCGCGTCCAGTTGTGTCCCGTAGTTTCCATACACCGCCATGAGCACGAAGATGGGCACGGAGATGGCGAACATCTTGATCCAATACTGAAACGCCTGCACCAGCGTGATGCCTTTCATGCCGCCCAGCGCGACGTTGAGCGTGATGACCGCGCCCACCAGCACCACGCCCGCCCAATACGGTAGCCCGGGGAAGATGTAGGCCAGCGTCGTCCCCGCGCCCTTCATCTGCGGCATGGTGTAGAAGAACCCGATGAAGAGCACGAACACCACGGCGATCTTGCGAAACAGCGGCGAGTCGAACCGGCCCTCGGCGAAATCAGGAATCGTATAAGCCCCGAAGCGGCGCAGCGGCCCGGCAATGAACAGGAGCAGGAACAGATACCCGCACGCGTAACAGACCGGGTACCAGAGCGCGTCGTAGCCGCTGCTCATCACCATGCCGGCCACGCCCATGAAGCTGGCGGCGCTGAGGTATTCGCCGGAGATGGCGCTGGCGTTCCAGCCCACGCTCACGCTGCGTCCCGCCACGAAGAAGTCGCTGGCGGTCTTGGAGGTCTTGGCGGAGCGGAAGCCCATCCAGATGGTGACGACCACCGTGATGGCAGAGAAGGCGAGGATGTAGGGGTCGATGGCGGCGAGGAGGGGTGTCATGCGGCGGTGGTTTGAAAGTGGGAAAGTGAGCAGGTGGGAAAGGGAGAAAGGGAGAAAGGGAGGGGCGCGTCGGCGAGTATCTTCTCACCTGCCCACTTTCGCCCTTTCCCACTTTCAGTTTCATTCTTCGGATGCGTTGGAAGTTTTGCGGAGAAGCCACGGCTCCGGCCGGTTGCCCATGTTGACGAGCTTGCCGAGGATGCGGTCGTAAGTGCGGTGGAGTTCGCGGCCCTGGGCCTTGGTAAGGTAGGCGCAATCGACAGCGTGCATGATCCAGACTTGTGTTTCGGCGGCTTCGCCCTCGGCCTCGTTCAGTTTGTTTACGAAAGCCGCCTCGTATTTCCGTCGTCGCCAACCTTCGGCAATGATGGCACCGACCGCGCGTGATGAACGCCGGCCCTGATCGGTGAGCGAGTAGGTTTCTTCCCTGGGGAATCGCTTGGATAGTTGAAAGAATTGTTGCGCCGCCTCCCGGGCCAGTTGAAAGACCTCCAGCTGCCAGTGATGAACAATTTTCGTTTTGGTCGCCATAGTAGTTGAGCCTCCCGCTCTCTCACTTTCCCACTTTCCCACCTTCGGTCTTTTTCACCTCTGCGACCTCGGTCTCCTCCAGCGCGATGGATCTCCGGATGAACACCCAGGCAATGGCCCACACGAACGGGAAGAACAGCACGCCGAGGATGAGCCAGGTGAGCGTGAAACCGAAGACGCGCGCGG
>JBDHQG010000584.1:0-3339 GCA_039806925.1 Limisphaerales bacterium | reverse complement strand
CTGCTCTAGCAATTCTGAGCCGTTCATCCACATCCCTAAAACCCCTCGTCGCCATCGCGTGTGGCGGAACTGGCGGACATCTCTTCCCCGGCGTCGCCGTGGGCGAACAGCTTCTCCTGCGCGGCTGCGATGTCACGCTGCTCGTCTCGCCGAAGGAAGTCGATCAACAGGCGGTGAAGTCCGCCGCCGGCATGGGCGTCGCCACGCTGCCCGCTGTCGGCATGACCCGCGGCAAGCTCCTGAGCTTCGTCGCCGGCTTCTGGAAATCCTATCGCGCCGCGAAGAAACTTTTCCGCGGACGCACGCCGCAAGCCGTGCTCGCGATGGGTGGCTTCACCAGCGCGCCGCCGGTGCTCGCCGGCCGCGCCTGTGGTGCGGCGACGTTCCTCCACGAATCAAACACCATTCCCGGCAAGGCCAACCGCTGGCTCGCGCACTTTGTTGATCAAGCGTTCGTCGGATTCCCGATTGCCGCAGCTCGGTTGCGACACAAGAATGTCCTCTGCACGGGCACACCCGTGCGTCCGCAGTTCACGCCCGGCGATGTCGCGTCGCGTCGCGTGGCGCTGGGACTGGCGGCGGATCGCCCCGTGTTGCTCGTCACGGGAGGAAGTCAGGGTGCGTCCGGCGTGAACGACCTCATGCTGCAGGCACTGTCGGCGTTGCTCAAGGCGGTGCCGACGTTGCAGTTCCTGCATCTCACGGGTCCAAATGATTTTGATAAGGTCCGAGCCGGCTACACTGCGCAACGAGCGAAGGCCGTCGTGCAACCTTTCCTCACCGAGATGGACCTCGCGCTCGGCGCGGCGGATGTCGCGGTGAGCAGGGCAGGGGCGTCGTCGATGGCGGAATTGGCGGCGATGCGGCTGCCGTCCGTGCTGATCCCATATCCGATCGCGGCGGATAATCATCAACTGCACAACGCGAACGCGTTTGTCGCGACGGGTGCCGCGCACTTGCTCGAACAACGCGGCGCGACGGGCGAGGCGTTGGCGGCAAAGTTGATTCCGTTGCTGACGGACTCCGCCGTGCGCGCCGCCATGCAGACGGCGCTGGATTCCTGGCATCACGCCGATGCCGCCGAAGTGATCGCGGAGAAGATGATCGCGCTGATGGAAGCGAGCTACGGCGGGCGTTGGCGGCGGACAGAGAAGCCGAACGAATCCGGCTTCCGCGTCCTGCGCCTCGCGGTGCCGAATGCGTGAGATGAATTAGCCCGCTAAACACGCGAAAGCCGGGAATGAATGGCCACAAAGAGCGCAAAGCACACAGAGAAGAAGTTGGCGGTTCAGGACGATCTGATGCGCGCTCTGACAATTCAGCATCTTCTCCCTCTTTGTGTTTCTCTGTGTTCTTTGTGGCCAACATTTCGCGCCTTTAGCGTGTTTCGCGGATCAAGAATTCAGGTTTAGATGGTTCCGATGACGACAGAACAGATTGGCAAGCTGCTCGGAGCGGCGGCACCGAACGCGACGATTTATCTCGTCGGCGTCGGTGGCTGCGGCATGAGCGGCCTCGCGCATCTGCTGCTCGACTTGGGCTTTCGCGTGGTCGGATCCGATCTCGCGGCGAATGAGGAGACGCGTCAGCTCGCGGAACGCGGTGCGACGATTCACATCGGCCATCGCGCGGAGCAACTCATCGCGGTGCAGCCCATTCTTGTCGGCTACTCGTCGGCGATACGCCGGGACAATCCTGAACTCCAAGCCGCCGAGCAGCGGCAGATTCCGCTCGCGCGTCGGGCGTTGTTGCTGGCGGCGCTGGTGCATCGGCAGCGGGGAATTTGCGTGGCCGGGATGCACGGCAAGACGACGACGTCCGCGCTGTTGGCGTTTGCGCTGGAGAAGCTGGGTGCGGCTCCAAGTTACGCGATTGGCGCAATGGTGCCGCAGTTGCCGAAGCACGCGCGGTTTTCACCGGGTGGCAGCCGACGTGAGTCGGCTCAAATTGAATCAGGAGAATCCAATGCTGATCGTGGGTCGGAAGAACAGAGCCGACTCACGTCGGCTGCTACAGAGGACTTGTTCATCGCGGAAGCGGACGAGAGTGACGGCACGCTTTCGGAGTTCCGTCCGCAGCACGCCATCGTGCTGAACGTCGATGCCGAGCATCTGGATTTCTACGCGGGCTTCGACGCCATCTGCCATGAGTTCGCCAACTTCGCGCAGCAGACGCGTGAGACGCTGGTGTTCTGTGCGGACGACGCACGGTTGGCGGAACTCTTCGCGCGTCGACCGGGCGCGGTGTCGTATGGTTTTCATCCGCTGGCGAATTATCGGCTGGTTCCTGCCGGAAGCTCCGCATTCGAAGTCTGGCACTCCGGCCAGAAGCTCGGTGACTTCACGTTGCGGCTCATCGGAGAGAAGAACATTTCCAACGCCGGCTCCGTCATCGCGCTGCTCCATCGGCTTGGGTACGCGCCGGATGCGATTGCGCGGGCTATCGCGGACTTCACCGGCGCGGCGCGGCGACAGCAGGAACTTTTCAATGATGCGCGGTTCCGCGTCTTCGATGACTACGGCCATCACCCGGCGGAGATTCAGGCGACGTTGCAAGCCTTCAAGAGTCTCGGCGCGCGCCGATTGCTCGTCGCGTTCCAGCCGCATCGCTTCACGCGGACGCAGGCGTTGATGAACGAGTTTGCGATGAGCTTCGGTCAGGCGGATTTGCTCTGGGTGGCGGACATCTACGCGGCGAGCGAGCCGGAGATTCCGGGCGTGACGAGCGCGAAACTGGTGGAGGCGATTCGGGCTGATTCGGAATTCGGAATTCGGAATTCGGAATTGGATCAGAGCCGACTCACGTCGGCTGCTACAGTTAAGCATGTTCCCTCGCTCGACGCCTTGCGCCGGGCGGTGCGCGCGGCCATGCTGCCGGGTGATGTGGTGCTGTTTCTCGGCGCGGGCGACATCACGAAAGCCGCGCACGAACTCGCCGCTGAATTACGGGAAGAAGCTGTGTCATCGAACGAACAAACCCTGGCCGCGTTGACGGCCTGCCTGTCTCCGGAATCCATCGTGCGCCGCGACGAGCCGCTCGCGAAGCGCACCACGCTGCGCGTCGGCGGTAAGGCGGATTACTACGTCGAGCCGGCGTCGGAGGAGAATTTGTCGCGCGTGCTGAAGTTCTGCGCGGAACGACAGCTCAAGTTCACACTGCTTGGGCGCGGGTCGAACCTGCTCATCAAGGACGGCGGCATTCGCGGCGTGGTGATTTGCCTGAACCATCCGAACTTCAGCCGGCTGGAGATCATCGGCGACAAGCTGCATTGCGGTCCCGGTGTGAAGCTGAAGGCGATTTCGGTGGAAGCTCGTCGGGCGGGACTGGCGGGTCTGGAAT
>JBDHQG010000583.1:0-3342 GCA_039806925.1 Limisphaerales bacterium | reverse complement strand
GACTCGTCGGTGCCGGACGCACGGAACTCTTGCGCGTGCTGTTCGGAATCGACCGCGCCGTCGGCGGCGACATTCGCGTGGCAGGCGCGCCGGTCGCAATGCGTTCGCCGATGGACGCCATCCGCGCCGGGCTGGCGCTCGTGCCGGAGGATCGCAAGCAGCAGGGCGTGATTCTCGAAATGGCCGTCGGCCAGAACACCACGCTCACCAGCCTGCGCCGCGATGCGAACCGCGGCTTCCTGAACCGCGCGCGGGAAGCCGAGATCGCCGCGCAGATGACGAAGCAGATGAACGTGAAGACGCCGAGCCTCGCGCAGTTCGTGCAGTTTCTCTCCGGCGGCAACCAGCAGAAGGTCGCGCTCGGCAAATGGCTGGCGATGGAGCCGAAGGTGTTGCTGCTCGACGAGCCGACGCGCGGCATCGACGTCGGCGCGAAGCAGGAGATTTACCGGCTGATGGAAGAGCTGGCGGGTCGCGGCGTGGCGATTCTCTTCGTGAGCAGCGAAATGGAAGAGGTGCTGCGCATGAGCGACCGCACGCTCGTGATGTGCCAGGGCCGCATCACCGGCGAGCTGTCGCGCGCGCAGTTGAGCGAAGAGACGGTGATGAAGCTGGCCACCGAGGATACGAAAACAATTGTCAGCCACGGATGAAACACGGATTGAACACAGATTCTGAATGAAGAAGCTCCTTGGCATCTTTGGCTTGCTGGTCGTCGTGTTCACAGCGACGGCCCTGGCGAACAAGCAGTTCGTCAGCGCCTACAACCTCCAGAACCTCATCACCTGGACGTCGCTCTTCGGCATCATCAGCATCGGCGTGGCGTTCGTCATCATCACGGGCGGCATCGATCTTTCGATCGGCTCGGTGATCGGATTGGTCGGCTCGCTCATGGCCTGGTTGCTCACGCAGAAGGGCTGGCCTGTCGCGGTGACGCTGGTGGCGGTGCTCTTGCTCTCGCTGCTCATCGGGCTTGCGCACGGATTGCTCATCACGAAGGTGCGGCTGCAGCCGTTCGTCGTGACGCTGTGCGGCCTGTTGCTCTACCGCGGCATTGCGCGCTACATCACGGATGACCAGAGCCAGGGGTTCGGCAGCAATTTCGACGGCCTGCGCCAGATCGCCATTGGCAAGCTGCAAGTCACGGGAACCTTCGCGCTGCCCGTGTCCGTGTTCATCCTCGCCGTCGTGGCGTTCATCGCGTGGCTCATTCTGGACCGCACCATCTGGGGCCGTTACCTGCTCGCGTTGGGCCGCAATGAAACGGCCACGCGCTATAGCGGCATCAACACCGACGCGATGAAGATTCTCGCCTACGTCATCTGCTCGCTGCTGGCGGGCGTGGGCGGCATTCTCTTTTCGCTGAACTTGAACTCCATCCAGCCGTCCGGGCTTGGCGAGTTCTACGAGCTCTACGCCATCGCGGCGGCGGTGCTGGGTGGATGCAGCCTGCGCGGGGGCGAGGGCACCATCCTCGGCGTCATCATTGGCACGGCGGTCATGCGCGTGCTCTACAACGCGATCAACATCCTCGGCATCCCGACGCACCTGGAGTTCGCGATCATTGGCGCGGTGATTCTCGCCGGCGTGGTGACGGATGAAGTCGTGAAACGCATCGCCGCCCGGCGCGCGGCCTTGCGACAGCTGGTGGCGAAGTAGAGCATCATTGGATTCGCGCCTGGCCCGACCGTTCCTGCCTTCTTCGACTCAAAAATCGTTCGTTTGCCCCGGTTGACTTGCCGGGAGCCGGGCGTTCTAATCTCATTTGATCATCAACCTCGTTTCAGGTGCGTTATGAAAACGAATTGTCGTCTCGCGTTGAATCTTCCCGTCCTTGCTCTGGTCTGTCTCGCGCTGCTTTGGCAGCACGACACGGCCGCGCAGCTCGCCAACCCGAGCATCAGCTCCGTCAAGCTCGAGCCCACCAATGTCGTCGTCACCATTCAGGTGCCGGCCGGCGCGAAGCGCGTGACGCTCGAAAGCCGGGAGCGTCTCGGCACCGGCGCCTGGGAGCCGCGCGCCGTGAGCCCGGTCGCTGACGAGGGTGGCGCGATGACGTTCCGGCTCGCGCGAGGTCAGACCGTCGAGATGCTGCGGGTGCGCGTGGACACCTCCGAGAATTTGCCCCCGACCTTCTTCACCGGCGTTGATGAATTCGACGGCGAGCCATCGAGCGGGCGGGGTGGTGCCGGCATCTTCACCACCGATGTCATTTCGGTTCCCGGCACGACGCCACAGGGCGGCGAGAACGCCGGGCGTGCCGTGGTGGAATCCGACATCTGGAAGATTCGCGGCCAGACGCTTTACTTCTTCAATCAACTCCGCGGCCTCCAGGTCATCGACCTCGCGAATGTCGATGCGCCGCGCGTTCGCGGCACGTTGAATCTGCCCGGCGTGGGCGAAGACATGTATCTGCTCGGCGAACGCCACGTCGTGCTGCTTGCGCGGGCGAACTGTTACTCCGGCTCCAGCGAAGTCATCGTCGTTCATGACGCGCCGGGCGGCCCGGTAATCGTCAGCAGGTTGCCGGTGACGGGGACGATTGTGGAGAGCCGGCTGGTGGGCACGGCGCTGTATGTCGCGTCGCAAACCTACCAACCAGTCCCGGAAAACGCCGGCGGCTCCTGGGAATGGGGCACGCAACTCACCTCCTTCGATCTGGCGGATCCCGCTCAGCCCCTCCTGCGCGACACGCTCTGGTTCGCGGGCTACGGCAACGTCGTCACCGCCACGGATCGACTGCTCTTCATCGCCACGCAGGATCCGGCGAACTGGTGGCAGTCGATCGTTCACAGTGTCGACATCACGAATCCCGACGGCTCGATGCGCCGGCACGAAACGCTGAAGACCGCCGGACGTTTGCCCGACAAGTTCAAGCTGCGCTGGCAGGACGGCGTGCTCACGACCATTTCCGAGGACTGGCGCTCCACGACCACGCGCCGGCTGGTGACGAAGCTCGAAACCTTCCGCCTGCCCGATCCGCGCTCCGCCTCGCCGCTCGGAGTCGTGAAGCTCGGGGAACTCGAGCTCGGCCAGGGTGAACAGCTCCACGCCACGCGCTTCGATGGCGACAAGGCTTACATCGTCACCTTCTTCCGCATCGATCCGTTGTGGGTGGTCGATATCTCGAACCCGGAACGCCCGCGCATCGCCGGCAGCGTCGATGTGCCCGGCTGGTCGACCTACATTCAACCGTTCGGTGATCGGCTCGTCACGATCGGCATCGAAACCAATCGCGTCGCCGTGTCGCTCTTCAATGTGGCGAATCCCGCCGCGCCCACGCTCGCGAGCCGTGTCGCGCTCGGCGACAGCTATTCGTGGAGCGAAGCGAACTGGGACGAG
>JBDHQG010000582.1:0-3357 GCA_039806925.1 Limisphaerales bacterium | reverse complement strand
TTCATTTCCCGCCACAAGATGGGCTGATCGGCGAAGAACGAATGTTATGAAAATCTCGGAACTCAAAGATTTGACGCTGACTGAGCTTGCGGCCAAGGGCCGCGACCTGCGTCAGGAGATGTTCAACCTGCGCCTCCAGCAGGCCAGCAGCCAGCTGGAGAAACCCGCCCGCCTGCGCACGTTGCGCCGGGACATCGCGCGGATCGAGACGCGGATGAGCCAGCTCCGGAACAAAGCGGCCTGATTTGATTGCCTATGTCTGACACGAATACAGCCACAGCTCCCGCCCGCGGCCATAAAAAGGAACGCGTGGGCGAAGTCATCTCCAACAAGATGACCAAGACCATCGTGGTGCGCGTCGAACGCCGCTTCCCGCATCCTGAGTTCAAGAAGGTCGTGACGCAGTACAACAAGTTTTACGCGCATGACGAGAAGAGCGAAGCTAGGCCGGGAGATCGGGTGCGCATCCAGGAATGCCGTCCGCTCTCCAAGACCAAGCGCTGGCGCCTGGTGGAAGTGGTGGAACGCAACCCCGAGGCGATTGCCTGACGCCTGACGGTTAACCGAACAATTTTATGCTACAGATCCGTTCAATTTTGGATGTTGCCGACAACACCGGTGCCAAGCGCGCGGCGGCCATCGGCGTCATCGGGAAGAACCAGATGTATGCCCATGTCGGCGACGTGATCAAGGCGCACATCAAGGAAGCCGCGCCGGACGGCACGGTGAAGAAGGGCGACGTGGTGGATGCGGTCATCGTCCGCACCAAGCACCCAATCCGCCGCAGCGACGGTTCCTATCTGCGCTTCGACGCGAACGCGATTGTGATCATCGACAAGGAACAAAATCCGCGCGGCACCCGCATCTTCGGCCCCGTCGCCCGCGAGCTGCGCGACAAGAAGTTCATGAAGATCATTTCGCTGGCCCCGGAGGTCATTTGAAGCTTATGCAGAAATTTCATGTGAAAAAGGGTGACGAGGTGGTGGTCATCTCGGGCACCGAGAAGGGCAAGCGCGGCAAGATCATCGAGGTGTTGCGCTCGAAGGAGCGCGCCATTGTGGAAGGCGTGAAGATGATCAAGCGCCACACGCGCAAGAACCAGGCGAACCCGCAGGGAGCCATCATCGAGCGCGAAGGCTCGGTGCATATCTCGAACCTGATGCTGGCCGAACGTTTCGACGCCAGGGCGGCCAAGCGCGGCGCGCAGCCGGCGAAGGCCTGAACCAGAACGAATTGAGGCGTTGAGCCAAGTGTCCCGGCAAAATCCGGGACCAGAATAAAATGAAACCGAGACTCTACGAGAAGTACGTCAACGAAGTGGCGCCCGCGCTGAAGCAGAAGCGCGGCTACAAGAACGTCCATCAGATCCCCAGGATGGAGAAGATCGTGGTGAACATGGGCGTGAGCGCGTCGCTGGAGAAGGGCGCGATTGACGACGCGGCGAAGGATTTGGCGGCGATCACCGGGCGCAAGCCGGCCATCAGCAAGTCGCGCAAGAGCATCGCGAATTTCAAGCTGCGCGAGAACATGCCGATCGGCTGCCGCGTGACGCTGCGCCGCGAGGCGATGTACGAGTTCTTTGACCGCCTGGTCGCCGCGACGCTGCCGCGCATCCGCGATTTCCGCGGCATTTCGCCCCGGCGTTTCGACGGTCGCGGCAACTACACGTTCGGCATCCCGGATCAGACCGTGTTCCCGGAGATCGAGCTGGAAAAGATCAAGCGCCAGCAGGGCATGGACATCACGATTGTGACGTCCGCGCCGACAGATGACGAAGCCTTCGACTTGCTGAAGTTGATGGGCATGCCGTTTACAGAAACTGGAAAGTAATTGAGAAGAGTTTATGGCCAAAACAGCCTGGTTGGAACGTAACAAGAAGAAGGCCGCGACGGTGAAGAAGTACGCCGCGCTGCGCGCCGAGCTCAAGAAGAAGAAGGACTACGTGGGCCTGACGAAGCTCCCGAAGAACGCGAGCCCGACCCGCGTGGTGAACCGCTGCTCGATGAGCGGACGCCGTCACGGTTACATCCGCAAGTTTGGCTGTTCCCGCATGACTTTCCGCGAGGGCGCGCTGAACGGGCTGATTCCGGGCGTGACGAAGGCGAGCTGGTAATTGCGGGCGAGAGAGAACGATTTGATACGACTATGACGGACCCGATTTCAGACATGTTGACGCGGATTCGCAACGCCCATCGCGCGCTGCTTCCGACGGTCGAGCTGCCTCATTCCAAGCTCAAGGAAAGCATCGCCGGCATCCTGAAGAAGGAAGGCTACATCGGCGAGGTGAGCGTGGATGGCAAGGCGATCAAGAAGCTGAAGCTGCAGCTCAAGTACCAGGGCAAGAAGGGCGTCATTGAAGGCTTGCGCCGCGTGAGCACGCCGGGCCTCCGCCGTTATGTCGGCTCGACCGAGATCCCGCGCGTGCGCGGCGGCCTCGGCACGGCCATTGTCTCCACGTCGCAGGGCGTGATGAGCGGCACGCAGGCGCGCAAGAACAATCTTGGCGGCGAGCTGCTCTGCTACGTCTGGTAAACCTTTCAACGTTTTTAAGACGCTATGTCACGAATTGGAAAAATGCCCATCGCGATTCCCGCGAAGGTGAAGGTCGAAGTGAAGGGCCAGAAGGTTCTCGTGGAAGGACCGAAGGGCAAGCTGAACTGGGAGCTTCCGGCGCGCACCTCGGTGAAGGTGGAGGGAACGTCGGTCAACGTCAGCCGCGCCGGCGAGGATGCGCAATCCCGGGCGTTGCACGGCCTGAGCCGCGCGTTGATCAACAACATGGTCAAGGGCGTGAGCGACGGATTCGTCAAGAAGCTCGAGATCAACGGCGTCGGCTTCAAGGCGGCGGTGGCGGGCAAGACCATCACGATGAACCTTGGTTACTCGCACGCGATCAATTACAGCATTCCCGACCAGATCAAGGTGACGGTCGAGGAAAACACCAAGATCACCATTGAAGGGCCGGACAAGCAGCTGGTCGGCAAGGTGGCCTCCGAGCTGCGCAGCTATTACCCGCCGGAGCCTTACAAGGGCAAGGGTGTCAAGTACGCGGACGAGAAGATTGTCCGCAAGGAAGGCAAGACCGTCCAGTAACCCCATTTTCGTCACGGCAAAATCCGTGGCGCAACAAACATGCAGCACGCAAAAAAGAAACAGCTCAGGCAATTGCGCCAATGGCGCATCCGCAAGAAGGTCGTCGGCACCGCCGCGCGCCCGCGGATGTCGGTCATCTTCAGCAACGAACACATCTACGTCCAGTTCATCGACGACTCCAAGGGGGTTACCCTGGCATCCGCCTCGACGCGGGCCAAGGCCACGCCGGATCGCGACAAGCTGGGGGCCAATGTCGAGGGCGCC
>JBDHQG010000581.1:0-3361 GCA_039806925.1 Limisphaerales bacterium | reverse complement strand
GGTTTTGAACAAGGGTGGAGTTTTCCCGCGCTGGCATCGTATGGAGTGGCAGGCGTAACGCGCGTCCCAATTTGGCGTCGTAGCGGTGGTGGTTTTGGCTCTTCCTCGGGATTCCAACCGCACTGGCGTCATACGCTTGCGACGCCGGCGGGCGGGTGGACGTTCGGATCAGGTGCCGGTGATGGCGCGCATGGCGTCGTGGAAGCTCAGGCCAAACACCTGCGTGAAGAGGTCGATGGCGTTGCCGGCGAGGTCGCGTTCGGGCCAGCGCCAGTAGCTGTCTTTGACGATGAGTCCGGGATGGGTGGGCAAAGCAAAGTTGCCCGCCTCGTGTTCGACGAGGATGAGTCCGCGTCGTTGAAGCAATGGAACGAGCGGAGCAACGCGGGCGGCGCGGATTTGTTCGCGGGTCCAGCGCGGCCCTGAGTGGCGCGCCGGGTTAGAGGGGGGTGTCACAGTCTTTCCTCCAGTGGGGTTGGATGAGGACGCGGTTGACTTGTTTGAGATCGACGATGCGGGTCTGGTCGCGCACGGCTTCAATGAGCGAACTCAAACACAGGTTGCGGGACCGGCGCAGCAGCCCTTCGCCCGAACGAACGATCAACGCCAGGGCCTCTGGCGTGAAGGTGTTGTGCCCCAGTCCGGCGCGGTCGAGCTGGCCGAGGTGTTACGTCTTTTTCTGCCATCGTACTTTGTCCGGAACTGGCGTCGTAGCGATTTGAGGTTTTGTCCCGGATTGCCGTCGTGTTTCGCGCCCAAATTACCGCGCTCGGATCGTACGCGTGCGACGGGGTTGGTTGAGTTTTGAGAGGGAGTGGAGTTTTCCCGCGCTGGCATCGTACGGAGTGGATGGCGCACCGGGCGTCCCGCTTTGGCGTCGTAGAGGGTGGTTTTTTCTTTTCCCGCGGGTTCCAACCGCACTGGCGTCGTACGACTACGACGCCAGCGGGGGATTGACGTGCGGATTAGGTGCCGGTGATGGCGCGCATGGCGTCGTGGAAGCTCATCCCGAACACACGCATGAAGAAGTCGATGGCGTTGCCGGCCTGGTCACGCTCCGGCCAGCGCCAGTAGCTGTCTTTGACGATGAGTCCGGGATGAGTGGGCAGTTCGAAGTTGCCGGCCTCGCGTTCGATGAGAATGAGTCCTCGCCGCTGGAGCAGTGGCATGAGCGGAGCCAGGCGGGCGGCGCGGATTTGTTCGCGGGTCCAGCGCGGGGCGGCTCCGTGCGATGGTTTAGGCGAGGGGTTGGTCACAGTCTTTTCTCCAGTGGGGTTGGATGAGGACGCGGTTGACCTGTTTGAGATCGACGATGCGGGTCTGGTCGCGCACGGCTTCAATGAGCGAACTCAAACACAGATTGCGGGACCGGCGCAGCAGCCCTTCGCCCGAACGAACGATCAACGCCAGGGCCTCTGGCGTGAAGGTGTTGTGCCCCAGTCCGGCGCGGTCGAGTTGATCGAGGATGAACGCTTCCACCGTTTCGGGGGCCAGTCGCGGGAGCAGCGCCGAGTAGGTGACGCGGGAACGGATTTGACTCGCTCGCTCCCGCTCGTCTCGCCCTTCGGGCCACGCTCCGCGTGGTCTCCCCCGAGCCGCCCCGCGGCTCCGGTGGTCCTCGTTGTTGGTGAGGGCCAGCTTCGCGCGGTTCGTGCCCACCGCGCAGGAGTCGAGGTGAGACTTTGATTGTTAGCGCGGGCGCTCCGGTTCCCTGTCACTGCTCCCTGCGGAGGTGGCAGTTTGCCAGCGCTTCGGGCTGCCTCGCTCGCGGCGGAGTTGGTCTGGAATGCGGTCCAGCAAGATGGGGAGGCGAACGTGAAAGGTTGCCTGTCGGTCCATTCCGGTGGTTTGGGGACTCGGGGCGTGCCTTTCGCGGAGGTGTAAGACGGGGCTGCGTTGCGGGCAGAGCCGTCGGCGGAACGGGCAGACGTCCCGGCGCGGATGTCAGGAAGTCCGGCGCGAGTGTCAGGCGTGCCGGCGTACTGGTCAGCGGGGCCGGCGAATGTCGTGGAAGGAGACGGCCTGAAGGTGCCTTCGACCATGAATGGACATCCGGCCGCAAGGATGCAGTCGGTCTGGGCAAACGGCCAGGCTGGCCGAACCTGTCGCCGAGTTGAGCGCCCGACGGTCGTTCACCCTTCAGTGCGCGCGTCGTGCGCACGGCTGTCGGGCGGGTCGCCCGACAGAACGGGCCGGTGGCCCGTTCCATCCCCGGACCAGCTGCATCGCCAACCGCAGCATGCCGTGCCTGTAGGACAGCGCTTCCAGCTTGTCGGAGGTTTTCCAATACGCGCACCAGACGGTTTGGCCCGGCGAATCTTCTTTTCTTATCCATTGCCCACCGCCTTGCTGTGCGGGGCAGGCTGGATGCTGGTTTTACCGCCAGCTGCATGGCTCCGGCTAACGGTCCTCAAGGCGGGGCAAGCCGGGTTCGGAGGCGCAGAAATCCGCCTGACCCGGGCAGGTTGAATTGCACGCGAAGCAGGTGGGGAGAGTTGGTGAGAACCGTCGCCAAATCCGCTGACCACGCGGCGGGAAAGAGGGTTGCCGAGCCTTCGGCTTCATGGATGACGTCTTTCACCCCGGGTGCCTTGGAAACGGTGAGGATCATGTGATCGCTTTCAAAGGCGGCCTGGCCGGGGCGCTCGGTGCCGGAGAGCGGATCTGTTCCCGATGCGTATTCAGTGAGGTTGGTCCAGTCATCGGCATCCGGATCGGCGGTCGCCTCGCCTTCCATCGAGCCGGCGGGGAAATGCCGCGCGCGCCACGCCTCGTAGTTTTCGCGTATGGCAGAGTAGGGGAGCAGGGGAACATCTGTTCCGGTTGCGGGCGGATGGGCGGGTGCGCCGCCAATCGTGAGGACATGGCCGAGGCGGTGGTATCCGGTGGCGGGTTCCCAGACGGCATCCGGTGATGAACCATTGATGGTGTTGACGGTCGCGCTGGCCAGCCGGATCGAATAGGGGGGCAGCCCGTACAGCGAGGGCGCGGGGTCCGGGAGGTGCAGGAGGGTTTCGTAAGCGCCAGCCGGCAGATTGGTGGGCACGGCGAGCGACGCGGCGACCAGGTGATTGGTGCCGGGCAGCCAGCGCCGGGCGTCGGTGTCGCGCGAAAGTTCGGCAAAGAATCGTTGTCCGCTGTTGGTGTGTCGAAGGATGATCTCCAATCCGCGCGGGTTGAACGGCGAGGCGTAGCCGGTGTTTCGCAGTTCGAGCCGGATCGGGATGGACTGCCCGGGCCGGGCCTCGGCGGGAAAGACGCTTGAGATGAGCTCGAGCCGGTAACCGAGGCGGCGCTTGATTTCCTCGATGCAACCCTGCGCCGCCCAGTCGTCGTTCACGTTCGCGTTGTAGCCTTGGTT
>JBDHQG010000030.1:0-14662 GCA_039806925.1 Limisphaerales bacterium | reverse complement strand
GGCCTGTCTCACCAGGAGATTGCCGGGGTGCTGAAAGAGCCGCTCGGCACCATCAAGGCGCGCATCCGGCGGGGCATGCTAAAATTGAGGGAGAATTTGCAGGCGTACGTATGATCAGCGAGCAACAACAGGAACAGGCCAGCCTCTACGTGCTGGGGACGCTGAGTGCCGGCGAACGGCGGTTGTTCGAGGCGCAGCTCGGCGAACAGCCCGAGTTGCTCGCCCTGGTGCGGAGTTTGGAAAAGACCGCCGTGCTGTTGGCGAAAGCGGTGCCGTCCGTCCTGCCGCCTGCGAGCCTGCGCGATCGGGTTTTGGGAAGTGTTTCCTCTCCAGCCTCGGCGCCCCAGTCGCGGTCTCAACCTTTGACCGGGCCGGCGGTGGACCCCGCGTTCTTCTTCATCGCCGCGCAGGATCAATCCGGCTGGAAAAACCTCCCGGTGCCGGGCGCCTCGCTGAAGCTCCTCTCCGCTGATCGCGAGCGTGGCTACGCCGTGTTGATGGGCAAGCTGGACAAGGGCGTCCGCTATCCGGCTCATCCCCACACGACCGCCGAGGATCTGGTGATTCTCACGGGTGATCTGACGATTGCCGGACGCCGCCTGGGTCCGGGCGATTTCCATCATTGCGATGCCGGCACCGAGCATCCGGTGAATTATTCTGACGAAGGCTGCACGCTTCTGGCCGTGCTCTCGCTCGAACATGAGCTGGTGAAGTTCGCGATGGCCTGAGCGTCCGGTTCAGCGCGGATTCCCCTGATTCCTGGTCCAGTCCTGCCGCTGCGATTCCGCCAGCGCCTCCGGACGATAGAACTTCTCGTAGAACTCCAGATCGAGGTGGCAGGCCTGGAAGCCGAGCACCGTCTTGTACGGTGGCATGTAGACCGGGAACCGCCCGTAACGGCTCCACATGTATTCGCAATACGCCGCCGTCGCCTCGATGGCCGTGTCGCTGACCCTCGGCACGGCGTTCGTCGTGGACGAATGATCCGCCCAGGCGCTTCCCTGGCCGGCGCTGCGAAACAATCCCTTCGCTCCGAATTTCAGCTCGACCACGGCCTGCACTGCCTCGCGCATGGACGGATAATACGGCGGGCAGAACGGCTTCAAGAGCACTTCGCCCTCATGCTCCAGTCCCACTGGATAAGGAATCTCAACGTCGCGCCTGGTCAGCTTCATGCCGAGGGCGACCAGCGGCCCGACACCGAGGTAACGGCTCGCCGGCATCCGTTGCATGCGGAATCCCAGCGCCTCGAACCAGCCGAACTCGTGGTTCGCGAAGTTCGGGTAACCTCCCAGCCCCAGCGCCTGCGCCATCAGCCCGAGGTTCTGCAACATCATCCCCTGCTCGATGGTCACGAATTCCGCCACGAACTGCTCGACCTGCCGGACGGTGGCCACGCGCAGCTTTGCCGGATCATCATGCAAATGACCGCCCCGGCTGCGCGCAAAGCGGGCGAGGCCCGCCGGCCGGAAACCGTTGCGCTCGTCCAGGAGGAACACGCCGGTTTCCTCGTTCAGGATCTCCAGCAGCCCGTTGATGTACATCAGCGTGAGATCATTGATCGGAAGGAAATAGCTGGTGCCGCGCGCGTGGGCCGCCCAGCGGTTGGCGTTGATGTTGAAGAGCGGTTCGGCGGGCGGCGCGGCGCGGCCGTCCTTGATCTTCACGCGGGAGCGCCGGTAAACGTCGGTGAACTCACCGGCGCGCCCGAGTCCAATCAACCTGGGGATCTCTCCCGCGGGCAATTCAGCCGGGCGTCGCACGAGATAAGTTCCGGCGTCATTCGTGATCGCCAGCGCCACGGTCTGCAATCCGTCTCCGCTCGCGATCGTCCGCGCCACCAGGCCGGCCATGATGTTTCCGCCCTCGCCCGGCGCGTAGGCCAAATCCGCCAGCGCATGCCCGGTGATGCCGCACGCCGCAAAGGCCAGCGCGGACTCCTCGCCCTCGTTGAGCGGCAGGGCGGCGTGCCGGCTCTCGTAGGCCAGCGGACCCGCGGGAATCTTCATGCCCCGGCCGAAGCGGCGTGAACGCCGGTCGCGCAGGGCCGAGAGGAGGGAACAGCCTTCGAGGGGATTCGCTGGACGCGTGGTCGGCGCGCTTTGTGGCTGCATGGTGCGCGCTACACTCGCCAGCCCTTCCGTAAAATCAATTCGCATCTTGGCGATCCAATACGCCGCCGCGCCCCGCGCGGATGCATTGAAAATTGTTCCAGAAGTTTTTTTGCGCCTCGTGCATCCGGTTTCGTCGCCCCGCCGTAATGCCTCACGAAATCCATCGAAGACGATGAAAACATCACGGAACAATTTCCCGGAGAGAATCGGCATCCTCGCCCTTGTCACGCTGCTTGCGGTTGTCGTCGCCGGCTGTTCGCGTCGCGACGCCGCCCAGGCGCAGGCGCTGCCGGCGGAACGCCCGTCGCGTCCGGCCCTGGATCCGTTGGCCGTCGTCCTCGCCCCCCATCACGGCGGCCATCGCGTGGATGTGCAGATTCGCGAGCATCAGGGCATGGTGCGATCCAACCTGCAGCGCGAGGCGGCGCTGGAGCGGCTCGGCTGGCTCTATGTGGCGAAGGCGCGTGACAGTTTCGATTCCGGCTTCTACACGCTGGCCGAGCAATGCGGCCTGGCGCTGGAGGGGATGCGCGCGGGGAACGCGGCGGCGCTGTTGCTCCGCGGGCACGCGCTTCACAGCCAGCATCGGTTTGGTGAAGCCGGGGAGCTCGCCCGCCGGCTGGTGGCTTCCCGCGGCCTGGCGGCGGACTACGGCCTGCTCGGCGATGTCTTGATCGACGTCGGCCGAGTTGACGAGGCCGCGCAGGCGTACCAGGCGATGCTGGATCTCAAGCCGGACCCGCAAGGCTACGCGCGCGCCGCGCATCTGCGCTGGCTCAAGGGGGATCGGGAGGGAGCCGCCGAAGTGATGCGCATGGCGGTCGCCGGATCGTCCCCGCGCGATCCCGGGTCGGCGGCCTGGATGCACACGCAGCTGGCCCGTTATTTGTGGCAGGCCGGGACGACGACAGAGGCGGGCGCGTGGGTTGATTCGGCACTTTCACTTCGTTCGGACTATCCGCCCGCGCTGTTGTTGCGCGGCCGGATGCTGCTGGCCGATGGCAAGCCGGCGGACGCGGCGGTCCCGCTGGAGCTGGCCGCGAAGCTCAATCCCCTTCCGGAATATCAATGGGCGCTTGCCGACGCATTCCGCGCGGCGAACCGGGCCGCGGATGCGGAAAGGGTCGAACGAGAAATCCTGGCCCGTGGTCCGGCGGATGACGCGCGCGGCTGCGCGCTCTTCCTGGCCACGCGCCGCCAGCAACCGTCGCTGGCGCTCCGCCTGGCGCGGCAGGCGCTGGCCGGGCGCGGCGATGTCTTCAGCCACGATGCGGTCGCCTGGGCGCTCGCGGCCTCGGGTGATTTCACCAACGCGACCACGCACATGCGCGCGGCGTTGCAGCTCGGCACGCCGGACCCGCGGCTCTGGCTTCACGCGGGCGTGATCGCCTTCCACAACGGACGGCGCGCGGAGTCGGAGCGCTGGTTGCGCCAGGCGGAGGACTCGCGCGCCTGCTTGTTGCCGGGCGAATGCGCGCGTCTCGACGAGGTGAAGGAGCTGCTCCGGGCCACGGCCATGCGGGTGCCGCGCTGAATCTGTTCCTTCGCAAAACCCCTTTCCGCGGGGCCGGGGACGGTTCCGTGCTGAAAACTGAAACCAACCAACTCGGTCAAAACAAAACAGGAGAAACAACAGAATGAAAATGAAACTCAACCTCGGTCATCGCGCCCTGTCGGCGTTGCTGGCCGGCATGATCGCCAGCCCGGCGTTTGTCGCGCCGTCGGCGCTGGCCTCCAGCCACATGGACGCTCCGCTCGTCACGCTCGATCCGGCGGCGAACACCACGGACGTCTATGCGTTCGTGCGCAACGCCGCGGGCCAGAAGGTGCTGGTGACCGCGCTCGGGGTGTATCCGCATCAGGAGCCGGGCATCGGGCCGAACAAGTACAACTTCGATGACAATGTGCTCTACGAGATCCATGTCGCGACCGGTGACGACGTCGCCGCGGGCCGGGCCTCGTTCAGCTACCAGTTCGAGTTCAAGACCCAGTACAAGTCGAAGTCCACGATTCTACAATCGTACCTCGGCGTGGTGAACAACGTCGGCGACGCGGCGCAGAACCTCGTGCAGACCTACACCATCACCAAGGTGGACAACCGCCCGCGCAAGGTTCGGAACAAGGACGACAAGTATGATGACAAGAAGAACAACCGCTGGCCGCGCACCACGCTCATTGGCGCCGGCATCGTGCCGCCGAACAACCAGGGCATCGCGACGCCGTTCTACAACGAAGGCGACAACGGCGAAAATCCGGCGAAGGACGGACACGCGACGTTCGCGGAGTTCGATCGTTACACGCAGCAGGGCACGTTCGTTTACACCAACGGCTACCGGGCGTTTGCGGGACAGCGCGAGGACGGCTTCTACGGCGACATCCAGTCGATCTTCGATCTCCTGCAGTTGCGCAGCCCGGGCAAGGACTCGCAGGGCGGGTTCAACATGCACCTGATCAGCCTGGTGATTCCCGTGAGCGAACTCGGCGGCGACCAGCAGGTTGTCGGCGTCTATGCGACGACCAGCCGCCAGCAGATCCGCCTGATCCGTGAACGCGGCGATGCGAACGGCGGAAAGTGGGTGCAGGTCGGACGCCAGGGCAATCCGCTTTTCTGCGAGGCGCTGATCGGCATTGAAGACAAGGACCGTTACAACCGCACCAGCCCGACGGCGGACGGCGCGCTCTTCCGCAAGTACGCGCAGAACCCGGAGCTGGCGAAGCTGATCAATGCGATTGTCTTCAACGGCAGCGGCCCGGCCATTGAATCGAATCGGACGGACATCGCGGGGATCTACATCCCTGACTTGATCAAGGTCGATCTCTCCACCGGCCCCGTGCGCGTGGCGGGCAGCGGCCCCGGCCATCCGGTGAATCCAGACGACGCTGGTTTCTCGCGGCTCAGCGTCTTCGGCGGCGACGTGCTGCAGAGCAGCATCCAGGATCCGCTCGGCAACGGCGGGCTGATTCCCGGCGGCTGGCCGAACGGACGTCGCTTTGGTGATGACGTCATCGACATCGCGGTGAGCGCGTTGATCAGCGACCTGCGCGGGCCGCTCGTCATCCGCGTGGCGGACGGCATTGACGGCGTCAGCAAGAACGACTCGGGCTACAACAAGGTGTTCCCCTACGGCGGCACCCCTCACAACGGACGCAATCATCTGCATCCGTAAACCCACCACCGGTTCCGCCGGCGAGCTCGCGAGGGTTCGCCGGCGGGCCGGAACACGTTCTGAAACCTCCCTTCATCATGCGAACACTGCTCCTTCGATTCGTCATGGTCGCCGCATTCCTGCTGATGGCGGCATGGGACACGTCGGGACACGAACCCGGTCTGAGCACCATGCAGGTGCGGGTGTTGAAGGACGGCCTGGATGTCACGCTCGTCTTCTCCGCGAAGGAGGCGCGCGAGCTGGCCCGGAAGGACACGGATGCTGTTCAAGGCGATGCCGTCGCCGGGATTCTTTTGCAGGAGCGCGCGGCGACGGCGACGCGTTTCACCATCGATGGACAGGCCGTGACAGCGGGTGAAGCGGTCTGTGATTTCGATGGGGAAGGAAACGCGACGCTGCGTTTCCGCGTGAAGAACGCGCCCCGGCGCACGCTGAAAATTCAATCGCGATGGCTGGCCATGTTGCCCCTCGGCCACCGCCAGTTCGTGTCGATCGTGAAGGAGCCATCGACGGTTCTCAGCGAGCAGCTGCTGAGCGCAACTTCGGACTCGGCCATCGTGGAACTTGCGGTCAACGGCGCGGAATCCGCAGCGACGAAGCCGACAGGAACCTGGCCCGAGTTTGTGGGCCTGGGATTGAAGCACATTCTCATCGGGTTCGATCATCTGCTGTTCCTCTTTAGTCTCGTGATCGTCTCGCGCCGGCTGGTTCCCACGGTTCAGTTGATAACTTGTTTCACGGTTGCCCACTCCGTCACGCTGGCGCTGGCGACGTTTGATCTGGTGCGGATTCCGGCGCGCGTGGTCGAGCCGTTGATCGCGGCATCGATCCTTTTCGTTGCCGTCGAAAACCTGGTGCGACGGGATGTCCCGAAGAGCCGGCCCTGGCTGGTGTTTGGATTCGGGCTGATCCACGGGCTGGGCTTCGCGTCCGTCCTGCGCGAGCTGGGCGTCGGCGCTTCGCCGTCGGGAGTGTTCGCGCCGCTGCTGGCGTTCAATCTCGGCGTCGAACTGGGACAATTGCTGATGGTCGTGTTGGTGGCGCCGCTGCTGTTTTGGGCTGGGCGAAATGCGCGTCTCGAAAGGCGGCTCGTGCCTGTGGCATCCGTCTTGATCGCGTGCGCGGGTGCGTTCTGGCTGGTTGAGAGATTGTTCGCGAACGCCTGAACCGAAACGATGCCGTAGGACAGGCATCTTGCCTGTCCCGAAGGCCGACGATGCCGGGAGTTACTGGGCAAGCAGCCCAGAAGCGGTTTCAACATTTGTAGCCGCTGAGGTGACGAGGCGGAAACATTGGGAATCCCTGGCTTCTCCGCCTCCTCACGTCGGCGGCTACGTTCAGAACGAAATTTTGAAATCAGTTCTGGCTACCGGGCATCAACAGACAATGCGTTGCCTGCGGCAGGATCGGCATAGGCTGGAAGCAGTGTCCTGCCTGAACGTCCGATCACTTCTTCGGTTTCGGCGCCGGCTTCTTCTTGAAGGCTGAGCGGAGCAGCCAGTGGCGTTTCAAGCCTTGCACCATGTCGTCGGTGTCCACAATGAGCTTCGAGACGTCGCTGACGATGTTGGTGTTTCGCTGGACCTGACGGTTCAAGTTGGCGGTGATGTCCGCGAGGTTCTCGATGGCGCGGTCGAGTTCTTCCGCGACGGTGGTGATCTGGGCGTCCGAGTTCGTGAGAAGAACGTTTGCGTTGGCCAGCGCCTGCGTGAGCTGCTGGTTGATGTCGGCTGGAATGATCCATTGACCGAGCGAGCCGTTGGGTTCGGTGAGGTTCTCCGTGATTTGCGTGAGGTTTGCGACGATGGGCTTGGCGTCGGCGAGCAAGTCATCGGCGCGCGCGGCGGCGTTGGCGGTTTCGTCGAGCGCGCGGCCGATCTTGTTCGTGAGTTCCAGGACGTTTGGCAGCGCGCCTTCCACGACGGCGACCATGCGTTCGACCTGGGCGGCGACGATTTCGAGCCGCTCGTTCAGCGCTGGCGCCTCGTCGGGCACGAGGAAGTAACCCTTGCGCGTGTCGGCGTTCTCGTTGGGATCACGGTAGCGCGCGTCTTGATGGTCCCACAGGCCGGTGGCGCGCTTGGAGGTGATGCTGGTGTCGTAGAGGGAAATGGAAGTGACACTTGCGGCTTCGGTGATGACACGAAGCGCTTCGCCCGTGAACGGAGAGCCGATCTTCACGAGAAGGTTTGTTCGTCCGCCATCGAACACCTCGGCTGCGAAACGAAGCGAGTTTGTCGGCGTCAGTGACGCAGCTTGTTGCAGCGTGTATTCGCGAATCGGATGGAAGATGTAGGTGGCGGGGCCGTTGGTGCCTTTGGAGAGTTCGATGAAACGGTTTCCGAGGAAATCGCTGGCGGCGACTTTCGCGCGGGAATCCTCCCAGAGGTAGCCGTCGTAAGGTTCGATGATTTCAAAGGCGACAAAGACATCGTAATACGCGCCGGGCTCCTGCGCCTCGATCACGGTCACTTCGCCGATGTCGAAGCCCATGAGCTTCACCTTCTGGCCAATCTTCAAACCTGCGGCGTTCTGCACGAACGTGTAATAGGGAAGCTTGCGCTTGCCCCAGCCCTTGGTCTGCGCGCGTTGGTAGATGTAATACGCGAGCCCGGCGATCATCAGCAGCGTGGCGATGGCGACGATGATGCCGACGACGCGTTCCAATCGGCTGAGCCGGGTGCGCAGTTGCGGGGTGAGATCCTGGAGAGCCATGTGTGTCAGGTTTTGGAGGTGCGGGGCAGGGAACGCATTTCGAGCGCGAGCAATTCCTGAAGAAGCGGCTCGTGGTTGTCATCGAGCTGATCGCGCGGTCCGACGGGGATGAACTGCTGATTGCGCAAGACCGCGAACTGGCGCGCGCGATGGCGCCAGGGACGGAGATCGTCGCCGGTGACGACGAGTGTGAGTGGCTTGCCGTCCATGATCGGATGTCCGGCGGCGAGCGCGTCCACGGTGTCCAGCCACCAGCCGACATCGCGCGGATCGAGTCCGGTCAAGGGGTTGTCGAGCAGGAGAATCTCGGGCTTCAGCGCGAGCGCGCGGGCGAGGCCGATGCGTTGCTGCCAGTTGCGGTTCACGGCGCTCGGCAGGCTGGCGGCCCACGGCTCCAGGCCGGTCAGTTCGAGCAGGGCCTGGATGCGTGCCGAGACGTCCGGTCCAATGCCGCGATGATAAAGCAACGGCAGCGCGATGTTTTCTTCGAGCGTGAGGTGGTGCAGGAGCTGGCCGCCGTCGAAGACGAGCCCGACGCGGAGGCGCAGGGCGAGGCGTTCGTGTTCGTAGCCGGCGACGAGCTCCTGACCGAACAGATGGTGAACACCGCGCGCGGGCCGGCTGATGCCGGCGGCCAGCGCCATCAGGTCACTTTTGCCCGAGCGCAACAGCCCGGCCACCGCCCAGAAATCGCCGGCCTCGACCGTCCAGTTCACTTGCTCCAGGACGACGATGGACGCATCGCGCGTGGCCGTGACGGTGACATTGCGCATCTCGAACGCGGGCACGGCCGATGAATTCGTGGCGGAAACGGAGTTCATCCGGCGAGCAGGTAGACCACGATGAAGAACATCTCGATGAGCACGCAAAAGACGATGCTCTGGCTGACGGCGCGGACGGTGGCGCGCGAGACTTCGCCGAGAGTGAGCGGCTGGGCGAGGCCGTGATAGCACATCACCACGGCGATGCCGCAGCCGAAGGCGATGGATTTCGCGCCGAGCAGAACGAAGTCGAGCCCGCTCAACGCCGAGGCCATCTGGCTGAAATAATCGCCGGGCGACAACGGGACGTCTTGAAGGAATGCCCAGAGATAACCGCTGAGCAGCGCGCCAATGATCAGATAAACCGTCAGGGCAAACATGCCCACCGCCATGCCGACGACGCGCGGGACGACGAAGTAATGGACCGGATCGATGCCGAGGACTTCGAGGGCTTCGACTTCGCCCATCGCCCGGGCGGTTCCGAGGTCGACGACAGTCGCGGTTCCAGCCCGGCAGAGAACCAACAGGGCGGTCAGGAGCGGGCCGAGCTCGCGCACGACGGTGGTGACCATGATGGTGCCGAGAAGCTCATTCGCGCCGACGCGGCTGAGCACGGAGACGGTCTGGCCAATGACGATCAGCCCGAGGGCGAGCGAAAGAAACGTGGCCAGGGGGAGGAGCCGGAGTCCGGCCCGGGCGATTTGCAGCAGGGTCATTGGCCGGATCACCGGAGTGGCGATGCCGATTTTGCTGAGCATCACCCCGAAGGTAATCAGGGCAAAGGCGCCAATGCCATGCACGGAGAGGATGAATCGAACCAGGAGCCGGCCGAAGAAGCGGAAGTAACCGCGGGCCAGCGAGCCTTTCCAGAAGAACGCCGTATCGGAGCCTTCCGGCGGGACGACGATGCCAGTTCGCACGCGACAAAGGCTAGGGGGCGGCGGAAGGACGGTCAACAGCCGGGGATTTCACGGATTGGGGTCCGGAGTGGATTTTCTCTTTTTCCGACGGCTGTTTTCCTTATATTCGCGCCGTGATTGATACGGACGAAAAGCTGGCAGTCTTTCTTCCGCAACTGAGCGCCGCCAGCTGGATTGCCCTCGATACCGAGGCGGACAGCCTCCATGCCTATCCGGAAAAGCTCTGCCTGATACAGATCAGCATCGAGGGTTCAGATCATTTGGTCGATCCGCTGGCCGGCCTGAAGCTGGCATCGATGTTCGAAATCCTCAGCCAGCACGAGTTGATCTTGCATGGGGCGGACTATGATCTGCGTCTTCTCCGGCGTGATTGCGGCTTTGTGCCGACGACGATTTTCGACACGATGCTCGCCAGCCGGTTGCTGGGCGTGCGGGAGTTCGGATTGGGAAACCTGGTCTCCAAGTTCCTCGGCGTGACGCTGGAGAAAGGCCCGCAGAAGGCCAACTGGGCGCGGCGTCCGCTCACGGAACGGATGGAAGCCTACGCGCGTAACGACACGCGTCATCTCAAGCCGCTGGCAAACCTGTTGTCCGCGGAACTCAAAGCGAAGGGGCGCCTCGGCTGGCACCAGCAATGTTGCGCGCAACTGATCGCCGATTGCGCCGTCCTGCGCGAGCCAGATCCGGACACCGTCTGGCGCGTAAAAGGGAGCCATCATCTTTCGCCGTCAGCGATGGCAGTGCTGCGCGAAATCTGGCGCTGGCGCGAGGAGGAGGCGATAGCCTCAAACAAGCCGCCGTTTTTCATCCTGTCACCCGAGCTCATGGTGAAGCTGTCGCTGGCCGCCGTTTCCGGGCAGGATCTCGAACGGGTTTTTCCTCACTACCTTACCGCCCGGCGGCGCAAGGGCATTGCGAAGGCGGTGGAAACCGGCCTTGAGGCAAAACATCCGCCCCAGCCATTGCGCCGCAAGGGACATCGCTTGAATGAAGCCGAAAAGCGTCGTTTGCAGGACATCGAGAGGCGACGCAATAAGCGCGCCGAGGAGTTGGGGATTGATCCAACCCTAATTGCGAGCAGGGCTGCGATGGTGGCCTTGGTCGCTGACAAGGGTGATGCCGAAGACGACTTGATGCCCTGGCAACGGGAGTTATTGAAGTAGCCAGTCAGGCCAACTGCAGGCGGCATTGGGGAAGTTTCGGAACGGCGGATCGCGGCGACAGACGATGTTTCCCAAAAAGAAAAAAGGCAGGGCCGAAGCCCTGCCTTCTGAGATGGTTCAAATGGAGTAAACTCGGTCAGCTCTTGCGAAAACGGCGGTTCACCGCAGCGAGGCCGGTCATCGCCATGCCAAGAAACACCAGCGTGGTGCCGCCATCGGGGACGTTGATGCGGATCAACTGGTCCTGACGGGCGCCTGTTCCGTCTCTATTCGCCCATAGGTTCATAACGCCCACGCCATATTGACCGTTGTTGTCTTGTTTGGCATTAGTGAGCGTGCCGAACATGGTCTTCACGAGCGCCAAGTAAACATTATTGGCAGCAGTTTGCCCACTGCCTCCAGCTTCATCTTCGAGATACCAGAACGCCCTCTGGAGCAGGTTCGCGTTGGCCTCGTTGTGTTGGTAACCCGCGAGACTGTTGTCGGAGAATTGGAGATACAGCCACGCCGCACCTTTCGACAGCGGATCGAGCGTGTTGTTACCATTGTAACGGGCTGATTGAGAAACTCCAAAATAGTAAGTGGTTCCCATCTGGATGTTCTCATTATACTCAAGACAGAACGTCCTGAAATCAACAGAACCGTTTACTCCGACATCAGCTAAAAACTCGCCGCCACCCGTATTGCCGGGGCCATCCGAGAATTTCACTGTTGTCAAAGCAAAGGCACTGGACACCGACATTGCACCTGCCGCCAAGCAGGCTAATACGACATTTTTCATACAACTTCGCTACTTCTTGTTCAGGGTTGATACGAAACAACGCAGACATGGCTGGTTGCTTTCCCCTCCGTGGGCAATGTCACTTAAGCTAAGTAAGTGCCTAAATTGATTAAAAAGGGCAAATGACGTGCAAATGGTTCAGTTGAAATGGTTTAAGACTTCAAAAACTGTCAGAGTTCGTGGGCGGGAGTCAGCTGGGTTTTAGGTTTGTAAAGCTGGCCGACACAGGATCTCCGTTTGAAGTAAAAAACCGACGCCGATCACAGTGAAATCAGTCCCTATCGAGCCTCTGAGAGAACCGGGATAGCGCCGACCGACTGGCGATGCGGCACACGCCAATCAACTCGAGTGCCACTGGATCGCGGTGCAGAGCTTGCGGGCGTCGCGCAGCAAACCGCGAATGAACGCCAAGGCATTTTCCATTGGTGCAGAGGGTGATTGGACCGTGGCAGCCGGGCGGGCGTCCGCACGCTTGCTTGCGTTTCATCGCCAATAATCAATTCCCAATGGGCGGCCCTGTTTCAACTGCTTGATTCCGGCTGAAATGGCCCGGTTGCATTCTTTGATGATGGTCAAGGAACGCGCCGTGGTTCCCGCCGATGCTCGCGGCGTGAACTTCAACTTCGATCAGCAGCCGTTCATCGTGATATGGGAAGTCACCCGCGCCTGCGCTCTCGCCTGCCGGCATTGCCGGGCTGAAGCGGTGCTGCGGAAGCATCCGCTCGAGCTGACCACGCAGGAATCCTTCCGGCTCATCGATCAGGTTGCCCGCGCCAATCCAACGCTTTTTGTCCTGACCGGCGGCGACCCCGCGCTGCGGCCGGACTTGAAGGGATTGATCTTTTACGCGGCGCAGCGCGGATTGCGCGTGGGCTTGAGCCCGAGCGCGACGCCGGAATTTCTGAGGGCGGACTTCGCCGAGTTGAAGCAGCTTGGCGTCGCCCGCATCTCGCTCAGCCTTGATGGCGCGTCGCAGGAAACGCACGATCGTTTCCGTGGTGTGCCGGGAACGTGGGAGCTGACGATGGAGGCCATCGCGCGGGCGGCCGCCGTGGGGCTGCCGGTGCAGATCAACACGACGTTCACGCGGCAGAACGTCGGCGAGTTCGAGGCGTTCGTCGAGTTGCTGGCGCGCATCCGTCCGGTGCTGTGGAGCGTGTTCCAGCTGGTGCCGACCGGCCGCGGCAAGATGGATGATCTGCTGACAGCGGACGAGCTGGAGGAGCTGTTCCTGCGTCTGCAAAAGCATTCGGAGACGGCGCCGTACGACATCAAGACCACGGAGGGCCAGCATTATCGTCGCGTGGTCCTGCAGCAGACGAAGAATCCGGCCACGCTCCGCGCGCGCGCGCCGTTGGGGATCAATGACGGGAAGGGCTTCGTCTTCATCTCGCACACGGGCGACATCCAGCCGAGCGGCTTTCTCCCAATCACCGCCGGGAACGTGCGCCGGGACGAGTTGATCGACGTGTACCGGAACGCGCCGCTCTTCCGCAACCTGCGCGACACGTCGCGGCTCGAGGGCAAGTGCGGCCTCTGCGAGTTCAAGAACATCTGCGGCGGTTCGCGGGCGCGGGCGTTTGCGATGACGGGCAGCCCGTTTGGCGCGGAGCCGCTTTGCGCCTACCAGCCGCGGACGCACGTTCATTCCACCGGCTTGGTTCCCGCATGAACTAAAACAATCATGGTGAAACGTTGGGCAAATTACGTGGATGAAGTCGGTACCCGAACCACTCAAATGCTTCCGTTGGCTGAAAATTGACATTACCTATGAAAAACCGAACCCTCACCGCACTGCTGCTGACCGCGGCGTGCCCTGTTGTTAACAACACGTTGCAGGCCGAGGATTGGAAGGACAGCGCGATCTCGCCGGTGGCGAACCCGTTGTTCTTCGAATCCCCGCTCATCCAGAGCGAGGCGCGGCCGATCTTCATTTATCACAACATCGATGACGATTTCATCGGCGGCTTCGTGCGGGTGTACGCGGCGCAGTTGCGCTGGGCGGTCAATGAGCGCCTCGCGATCATTGCCACCAAGGACGGCTTCATCCAGACGCGTTCCGATGCGTTGTCCGATCAGGACGGCTGGGCGGACATCGGTGCCGGCTTGAAGTACGCGCTCATCGACAAGCCGGAGGATCAGTTCATCCTGACGCCCGGCATGAAGTTCGAGTTCGCCTCCGGCAACACCGACGTGTTCCAGGGCAACGGCAACGGCGAGTTCGATTTCTTCGTCTCCTCGATGAAAGGCTGGGACAAGTTCCACGTCACCGGCAGCCTCGGCGCCCGCGTGCCGATCGACTGGGATGAGGAAACCTCCTCGCTGCACTACAGCCTGCAGCTCGATTACCAGACCTGCAAATACTTTACGCCCTTCGTGGTCGCCAACGGCTTCACCACGTTGAGCGAAGGCGACGGCCCGGCCTTTGGCGGCATTGAAGGTTACGACTTGATCAACTTCGGCGCGTCCGACAACGGCGGTCGCACGCAGATCACCGTCGGCGTCGGCTTCCGCTCGCAAGTCTGGAAACACCTCGACCTTGGTTTTGCCTACGAAAGCGGTTTGACCAGCCCGAAGGGATTGTTCGACGACCGCTTCACGTTTGACTGCCGGATTCCGTTCTAGTTCCTGTGTCTCAACGCGGGTCGTGGACGTGTGTCCACGGCCCGCCCCCCTCGTTATGATCAACATCACCAAACTCTACTGCGGTCTCTCCCAATCGGCGGATTCCCTGCGCTACGGCCAGGGCCATGGCGCCCCCAAGTCCGCGTCCGAACGCCGCCCGATTGTCGTCTGGAACATCACGCGCCGCTGCAATCTCCGTTGCATCCACTGCTACTCGGACAGCGACGCACGCGAATACCCGGGCGAGCTGACGTGGGACCAGTCCCGCGGGGTGGTGGATGATCTCGCCCAGTTTGGTGTGCCCGGAGTACTCCTCTCCGGCGGCGAACCGCTGATTCATCCGCGGTTCTTCGACCTCGCAGCCTACGCGCGCGGCAAGGGCCTGCGCCTCACGCTATCCACCAACGGCACGCTCA
>JBDHQG010000580.1:0-3374 GCA_039806925.1 Limisphaerales bacterium | reverse complement strand
ATTGACTAAATCGCTCGGCAAGGAGCTCGCGAAATCCGGCGTGCTTGTGAACTGCATCACGCCCGCCGTGATCGAGACGGACATCCTCAAGCAATGCAGCCAGCAGCACATCGATTACATGCGCTCGAAGATTCCGATGGATCGTTTTGGCCGGAAGGAAGAAGCCGCCGCGCTCGTCGCGTGGCTTTGCTCGGAGGATTGTTCGTTCAGCACCGGCGCGGTGTTCGATTTGTCCGGCGGACGCGCGACGTATTGAGATAACGGATTTGGACTGCGGCGGCACGACGCCGCTTTGGCTGCACCGTCGACAACACGGAAGATTCCGGACCTTCCAACCGTGCAGGAAAAGCTGGGACATGTCCCAGCAGTCCAAATACGATCTCCTTGCGGTCACGGGCATGCGTGAGCGGCAGGCGGAATCCGGCCTGCCAGCGGTGCAACGAAACGTCCGGGCGCGGAAGAATAATCACCGGCCGGCACGGAGCGATCTTGAGGTGGGCCGCCGCGGTCGGCGCAGGTTTCGCCGGAGCCGGTTTGGCCCAGCCGACAAGGGATTTCAGCGCGCGAAGAATGGGATAACGATTGAATCTCATGCACGCAGAATAGCGCGACCGGTCGGACATTGGCGGTCCATGGAACGAAGTTTTCTTCCGGAACGCCGAACTCCGCTTCGGCGAGATTCTAAACTGAGCAACAAACAGAAGGCAGCGAAGAGAACGAAGCGGAGATAGTCCAGGATTAACAACCCGCGCCGAAGGTAAGTCTTCGTTCCCTTCGTTTCCTTCTGTGAATTCAACGCTCCCGCTCTCGCCAACGGGCGAAGCATTCCGCCGCGAGAATGCCCAGGCCGTTCGCAAACAAATCGCCCACATCAAACGTGCGCGACGTGAACCAAAGCTGCGAAAACTCCTCCAGGGTAATCAGCACAAAGATGACGAACCCGCCCAGCTGCACCCGCGTCAGGCGAATCGAGCAGGCGCGATACGCGAGCGCGTGATTCAGCAGCAACGCCATCACGCCGAGCAGGAAGAAATGCCCCGCCTTGTCACCCAGCGGCAGGCTGTTGACCCAGCCGAGGAACGAGCGCAGTCCTCCGCGATCCGCGCAGACGATGATCGTGACGACGAACGCCAGCCACAACGCGAATGGAATCCAGCGTTTCGTTTACGCCTCCGGATAGACCCACGGCCCGCGATACGGACGGCTCAGCAGCTTGTTCGCCTCCGCGTCGCCGATGATCTGCTCCTTCGCCGCGTCCCACTCGATGCTGCGGCCGGTGCGCCAGGAAATCATGCCGAGCAACGGCAGCACCGAGGCGCGGTGCGCGACCTCGATGTTCGCCACGGCCTTCTTCCCGCTCTCGATGGACTCGATGAAGTCCGCCCAGAGCAGCTTCAGGTTGTGGCCGTCGGGCTGTTGCAGCTGCGAATTCTCGTGCAGCTGCTGCGCCTTGGAATCGGTGGGATAAAACGTCCAGCCGTCCTGCCAGCCGATGTGCAGCGTGCCTTTCGTGCCGTAGAAATAGGCGCCGATCTTGTGCTTCTCGGTCTTGTTGTCGGCGAAGCGGCGATGCTCCCACACGCAGGTGAAGCTCTCGAAATCATACACCGCGACCTGATGGTCCGGCGTGTCGCTGGTCTGCTCCTTCTCGCTGAGAATGGCGTTGCCCGCGACCGGACGCCCGCCGCTGGAGAAGACGCGCCTCGGATATTTCTCCTCGCTCCACCACAAAACTTGATCGAGCCAGTGAACGCCCCAGTCGCCCAGCTGGCCGTTGCCGTAATCAAGAAAATTTCGCCAGCCGCCGGGATGGAGCTTCTGGTTGAACGGCCGCTTCGGCGCGGGACCGCACCAAAGATCCCAGTCCATTCCGTCCGGCGCCTCGCTGTTGGCGGCGGGACGTTCACGTCCGCCGCCGCCGTGCGCGAAGATGCGAACCATTCCGACGTCACCCACCGCGCCGCTCTTGAGAAACTTCATGCCGCTGACGTGATGCGGCCCGATGCGCCGGTGCAATCCCACCTGCACGATGCGCCCGCCTTCGCGCGCCGCCTTGAGCATGGCGCGGCTCTCGTTGACCGTGTGGCCGGTGGGCTTCTCGACAAAGACGTGCGCGCCGGATTTGACGGTGGCGATGGTCTGGAGCGCGTGCCAGTGATCCGGCGTGGCGATCAGGACAATCTCCGGCTTCTCCTTTTCGAGCAGCTCGCGGAAATCATTGTAGGTTTTCGGCTGGTCACCGTTCAGATCGGTCACCTGCTCGGCCGCGACTTCGCGGACGTTCTCATGCACGTCGCAAAGGCCGACGACTTTCACGCGTCCGCTGGCGATGGCTTCCCTGAGAATATTTTTCCCCCACCAACCGCAGCCAATGAGCGCCGTGCGATATTTCTTCGCTGGATCGGCGGCACGGACAAATGGCGCGGCGGAGATAGCGGCGCCGGCCAGGGCGGTGTTGCGGAGGAAATGGCGGCGGGTGAGGGAGAATGTGTTCATGAGGCGGAAGTCAGACAGCATCGCGGAGCGATGATTTGATGGTAGCCGTGGGCTTCAGCCCACGGTATGGAAAATCGAGTGTAACGAGTCGCGGAGCGACGACTGAAACAACCGTACAAATTCTCAAGCATCGCTACGCGACGCCATGTTGTTGTGCGCCGCACCGTGGGCTGAAGCCCACGGCTACCGTCGGATCGTTGCGCTGCGACGAAACGGAGACACGCATTGCGGGGACAATTCATCTCACTTCTTCCGCACGTCCACCGCCACCACATCGCCGCGCGAATTGCGCGCGTAGATGAAACCATTCGCCAACACCGGCGCGGTCCAGCACTTGTCGCCGAGCACCTGGGCGCGCGCGGTCGGCTTGAAACTCTCCGGCGACGCTGGCGCGACCATCAATTCACCCGTGCCGCTCAGCGCGATGAGTTTTCCGTCCGCGAGGATGACGCCGCCGGAGCCGAAGTTCGCGTGTTTCCATTTCTCGGTGCCCGTCGCGAAGTCCACGCACTTGAGCGACGCCTTCTCCGTGGTGTCGCCGTCCACGCCGTAAAGGTGGCCTTGATACAGCACGGCGGGATTCATCTGCGTGCGGATCACTTTCGATTTCCAAATCTCCTTCGGCTCCGCGCCGCCCAGTTCAAAGAGTCCGGCTCCTTTTCCGTAGCCGCTCGACAGCAGGATGCGGTTTCCGTCCGCGATTGGGTCCGCCGCGTTCACGCCGTATTGCGTGAGCCACTTGATGCGCCAGGCTTCCTTGCCGTCCGCCGGATTCACCGCCACGTAAGCCTGCTCATTGCCCATCACCACCCGCACATCGCCGCCCTGCTTGAACGGCAGCGGCGTGGAATAACCGGCGCTCCTGGTCGCGGATTGCC
>JBDHQG010000579.1:0-3382 GCA_039806925.1 Limisphaerales bacterium | reverse complement strand
GGAAATTATTCCGCGAACTAGGGCTTCAACCGCTTCAGCAAATCCTGCGCGAGCACTTCGTAGGCGGCTGCACCGGCGCTGTATTTGTCGTAGTGAATGATGGGCTTGCCGAAGCTTGGCGCCTCGGCGAGACGCGTGGTGCGCGGAATGACCGTTTCAAACACGATGTCGCCGAAATGTTGCCGGACTTCGCCGGTGACCTGGTGTGAGAGGTTGGTGCGGCTGTCGAACATCGTCATCACGACGCCGAGCAGTTCGAGCGTCGGGTTCACGCCGGTTTCGCGCAGTTGATTCAGCAGGCGCGTGATCATCGAGATGCCTTCGAGCGCATAGTATTCGCACTGGAGCGGCACGAGCAGGCTGTCCGCGGCGGCGAAGGCGTTCAATGTGAGCACGCCGAGGGAGGGCGGGCAGTCCATGACGATGACATCGAAGCGTCCGCTCTGAACCACTGGTTGCAGCGCCTGCTTGACGCGGTGGAGATGGTTCTCGGTGCGCGCCAGTTCGAGGTCGGCGCCGCAGAGATCCACTTCGCTCGGGATGATGTCGAGCCGCTCGTAGGCGGTCTTCTGGATCTTGTCGAGCAGCGAGCCTTCGCCCAGCAGCGCGCGGTAGCAGCTCGCGCCTTCCACTTTCTCCAATCCAAGTCCGCTGGTGGCGTTGGCCTGGGGATCGAGGTCGAAGAGGAGCACGCGCTGGCCGGCGGCGGCGAGGCAGGCGGCGAGGTTGACGGCGGTGGTGGTTTTTCCCACGCCGCCTTTCTGGTTGGCGACAGCTATGACACGGGTCGGCACGTCGGCGATTTAAGGGGAGCGCGGTGCCGACTTCAAGGAATCAAGTTGCAGCCGATAGACTTGCAGGCTACTTCAGAGCACAATGAGCGACAGCGAATTACTGGTCATCGGCCACCGCAATCCCGATACGGACGCCATCTGCTCGGCCATCGGCTACGCGGAATTCAAGCGCCGGACCGGCTCGCCCCACGCCGAGGCCGCGCGCTGTGGCGACACCAACGATCGCATCGATTTCGTGCTCGAATCATTCGGCGTTCCCGCGCCCCGCTTCGTGGCCGACGTTTCCCCGAAGGTGCGTGATGTGATGGCGGCGAATGTCGTCAGCGTGCCGCCGAACGAGACGGTCGCCCACGCGCTGGGCGTGATGGACGAGAAAAACATCCGCGTGCTGCCCGTGCTCACCGGCGACGGCGTGTGCAAGGGTCTGCTCTCGGTCTTCAAGATGACGAAGTTTTTCCTGCCGGTGCCCGGGCGCCTGATGGAATCGCGCCGCGTGCTGGCATCGATCAACAACCTCGCGCGGGTGCTGGATGCGAAGATCGTTTTCGGCTCCGAGGTGGAGCGCGAGGAGGATTTGATTCTGATGATCGGCGCGATGGGCATGGAGTCGTTCTTCAAGCGCTTCTCGGATTATCCCAAGGAAAAACTCATCGTCGTCGTCGGGGATCGCCTGGAGATTCAGGATCTCGCCATTCGCGAGAAGGTGCGCGTGGTCATCGTGACCGGCGGTTTGCCGGTGTCCCCCTCGATGGTGGATTTCGCCGCGAAGCAGGGCGTGACGCTGCTGCTCTCGCCCCACGACACCACGACCACGGCGATGCTCTGCCGCTCGGCCATCACCGTGCAGCACATGATTCACGACCGGTTCCTTGCGTTCCGGCACGATGAACCGCTCGCGAGCATTGAGTCCGTCGCAGCCGCTTCCAACTTCCAGCCCTTTCCCGTGCTGGATGATCGCAACCACACGATTGGCATTCTCTCGAAGTCGGACTTCCTCAAGAAGGTGGACCGGCAGTTGATCCTCGTGGATCACAACGAGCTTTCGCAGGCGGTCCAGGGCGCCGACCAGGCGGACATCGTGGAGATCATCGATCACCACCGCCTCGGCGCGCTGACGACGACGCAGCCGATCCTGTTTCGCAACGAACCCGTCGGCTCCACGAGCACCATCGTGGCGGACTGTTTTTTCCGTTACCAAGTTGAACTGCCCAGGCCGATCGCCGGCCTGCTGCTCGCGGGACTGGTGAGTGACACCTTGAACCTCACGTCGCCGACCACGACGGAGCGCGACGCTCAGATCTTGAAGAAGCTCGAGGAAATCTCCGGCGTCGATGCGGTAAAGTTCACCGAAAAGCTGTTCACCTCCGGCTCCGTGTTGACGTCGCTTCCCGCCGAGGACGCCATCGTGGCCGACTGCAAGGAATTCGCGGAACAGCACGTCGTCTTCAGCGTCGCGCAGATCGAGGAGCTGGGCTTCGACCAGTTCTGGAAGCGCAAGGACGAGGTGATGTCCGCGCTGGAACGCTACCGGGCGAAGAAGAGTTATTATTTTTCAGCCCTGCTCGTGACCGACGTGACGAGCAACAGCTCGTTGCTCCTGGTGACCGGCGCGAAGGCGTTCCTCAAACAGATTGATTACCCGCTGGTCGAGGAACGCGTGTTCGAGCTGGCGGGCGTCGTCTCGCGCAAGAAGCAGCTCCTGCCCTACCTCAGCCACTGCTTGAAGAAGGGCGGGGCGCGAGCAGGCGAAGCGGCTTAGGCTGCGGCGGTCCAGTTGGTTGGCGGTATTTTCCCAAAGGATCGGTGGTTTTTCTCCCAAGACTGGTGCTTGACCTTTTCCGGCAAAAGCCCAGATTACGCGGCTCGAATTGTAGAAAGACGACATTATGCAGCACATTCGCAACATCGCCATCATCGCGCACGTTGACCACGGCAAGACGACGCTCGTCGATTGCCTGCTCAAACAGTCCGGCACCTTCCGCGCCAACCAGGCTGAGACGCAGGTCGAGCGCCTGATGGATTCGATGGATCTCGAACGCGAGAAGGGCATCACGATTCGCGCGAAGAACGCCGCCTTCAAGTACAAGAACTACCACGTCAACATCGTGGACACTCCCGGACACGCGGATTTCGGCGGCGAGGTGGAGCGCATCATGAACATGATCGACGGCGTGCTGCTCGTGGTCGATTCGACGGACGGCCCGCAGGCGCAGACGCGCTTCGTGCTGCGCAAGGCGCTCGAGGCCGGCGCGAAACCCATCGTGGTCATCAACAAGATCGACCGCGACAACGCCACGCCGAAGAAGGTGCTCGACCAGGTCTTTGAACTGTTCATGTCGCTCAACGCGACGGATGAGCAGCTCGACTTCCCGTTCATCTACTGCTCGGCCAAGGCGGGCTATGCCAAGGTGGAGCTGGATCATGTTTCCGGCACGATGGAGCCGCTCTTTGATGCCATCGTGAAGCACATTCCGCCGCCGCGCGCGAAGGCGGGCGATGGCTTCCAGGTGCTCGTCGCGAACCTCGATTACTCGGATTACCTCGGGCGTATTGCGTTCGGAAAAATCGTCGAGGGCAAGGTGAAGGTG
>JBDHQG010000578.1:0-3384 GCA_039806925.1 Limisphaerales bacterium | reverse complement strand
ATGGCGAACAATTCGTCGCTCAAATCCCCGCCTTGGATACCGATCTGGACCCTTCGCGCGACCTGACCAACGCCCCAGAGCGCATGCAGCCGAGCGAACTGATTCCCCGATTTGAACGCCGTCGCGCTCAGACTTCCAAACGACTTCGTCCCCCGCCCCGCCAATTCCCACTGCGCTTCTAACCTCACCCGCCGGTCCGCATGACCGAGCAACGCGAGCAATTCTTTTTCGCTGCGCTTGGCCATGCCCTCGCCGAGCAGTCGCCGCGTTTCACTGACGGCGTCCAACTGGGCCTTGGTCATTGGGGATTGGTCATTCGCCGTCAGGCGGTAAATCCGTCCCTTGCCGGAGCGCACCCAGCTCTCGACCCAGTCGAGCACGTAGAGCGCGCCGTCGGGACCGAAGTCCACGTCCGTCGGCCAGCAGTTCCAGAGAATCTTTTCCTTGTCGGCCAGCTCGAAGCTCGCGCCGCGCGGCTTCACGCTGTAAGCCCACACGCCGCCAGGAAAATCCGCGTGAACAAACTTGCCCGCGAGCTGAGGAGTGAGTCCCGTGCCGGGATAGAACGCGAGCCCGGCCGGGCCTTGCGAGACGGTGCCGGCGGGCGGGAGAATGCCATCGAGCCCGCCACGCCAGAGTTCCTCCTGCACCCACGGTCCGAAGCCTTTCATGTGCTGGTAACTCGCGCGCCAGCCGTAGTCGCCGCCCTCGACAAGATGCAGCACGCGACACGGGTCCGCGCCGGCGGTGTCGTTGTCCACGGTCCAGAGATTCCCGTAGTCATCGAACGCGAGTTCCTGCGGATTGCGCAGACCGGTGCAGAAGATCTCGAGGTTGCGACCGTCCGGCTCGCAGCGCAGCACGCCGCCGGTATCGGGAACGTTTAAGACCACGCCCTCGCGATTCGTCACGCACACGCCGCGGTCGCCGAAGCTGAAGTAGATGCGCCCGTCGTGCCCACGAATGAGCCCGTGAACATCGTGACCGCTGACGCTGATGTGAACGCCGAGGCCCGAAGCGAGCTTCACGGATGACGCATCACGAGTCACGGACGGGCCGTTCGTGATGCGTATTGCGTGATGCGTGAAACGCCACAGGTCCGGAATACTCGTGAACCACACATTCGTCCCCTGGGCCAGCACGCCGGCGGCCGTGCCGGAGGTCGATTCACGGAAACCATCGGCGAACACGGACGACGTTTCGGCGACGCCATCGCCGTCGCGATCCTCGACGAGCCGGATGAGTTCCGAGTCGTTCGTCAGCACCGCGAAGTTCGTGGTGAACTGGCGGGCGAGGAACGCCGCGCGGTCGTTCACGGTGCGGAAGGAAAGATCGTCGAGGAGCCACGGCGTGTTCTGCGTGATGTCGAAGACACTCGTCGCCCAGCGATGCGATTCCGCGATGAAGTAACGTCCCCGGCCATCGATGGAGAACGCCACCGGATTTTGCAGGAGCGGTTCAGCGGCGACGACCTCCGCCCTCAAGCCGGGCGCGAGCTTGAACTTCTTCAGGTCCGCCGCGAGCGCGGTGTTGGTGGAATGGCTTTCCGCGGCGCGCGCGGATAAAATGACACACGCGGTTCCACAAAGCGCGACCAGAAGACGGGAAATTTGCATGAGTATTTTCAACGTTCGTAGGCCGGCCGGTATTCACGCGATGGCGACTCGCCCGACGCCGGCTGACGCGCTCACTTAACCTGAACATTAGAAACAGTCCAAGCTGTCCGTGCGCTCAAATCCATCTTGCAATGGCCCTTCTCGACCGTAACGTTGCGACTCGATTTCGTGGTCAGAGAGAGAACGCGACGTCGCCGGATTTTACACTGTGAATACGACCAACACCGCCGCCAATCCTTTTCCCTGGACCGACCGTTTCATCACCCGCCACATCGGGCCGAACGCCGCCGAAACCGCCGCCATGCTCAAGGTCTGCGGCTATTCGTCGCTCGACGCGCTGACCGACGCGACGGTGCCGAAGAGCATTCGCGCCACGAAACCGCTCAACGTCCCCGCCGCGCGCAGCGAACACGGTTTGCTGAACGAGCTGCGCGGCATTGCGGCGCAGAACCAGGTGTTCCGGTCGTTCATCGGGATGGGTTACTACGACACGATTCTCCCCGGCGTCATTCAGCGGAACATTTTCGAGAACCCCGGCTGGTACACGCAATACACGCCGTATCAGGCCGAGATTTCGCAGGGCCGCCTCGAAGCGTTGCTGAACTACCAGCAGATGGTGATGGACCTCACCGGCATGGAGATCGCCAACGCCTCGATGCTCGATGAAGGCACCGCCGCCGCCGAAGCGATCACGATGGCGCACGGCATCAAGAACGCCGCCGATGGCCAGCCGGTGTTCCTCTCCGAATCGTGCCATCCGCAAACCATCGAAGTCGTGCGCACGCGTCTCGCCGCGCTCGGCATCGCCGTCATCGTCGGCAACCATCACACGTTCGACTTCGCGAAGAATCTGTTCGCCGTGCTGCTCCAGTATCCGGCCACGGACGGAACGATTCACGACTATCGCGCCTTCATCGAGAAGGCCCACGCGGCGAACGCGCTCGCCATCGTCGCGACGGATTTGCTCGCGCTGACGCTGCTGACGCCGCCCGGCGAGTTCGGCGCGGACATCGTCGTCGGCAACTCGCAACGCTTCGGCGTCCCGTTCGGCTACGGCGGACCCCACGCGGCGTTCTTCGCCACGCGCGATGCGTTCAAGCGTTCGATGCCCGGCCGACTCGTCGGCGTGAGCAAGGACGCGCAAGGTCGCGCCGGCCTTCGCCTCACGCTCCAGACGCGCGAGCAACACATCCGCCGCGAGAAGGCCACGTCGAACATCTGCACCGCGCAGGTGCTGCTCGCCGTCATCGCGAGCATGTATGCGGTGTATCACGGGCCGGAAGGTTTGAAGGCCATCGCCAAGCGCGTGCATCGCATGACGCGCGTGTTGTCCGACGCGCTGACCAAGCTCGGCTACGAGGTCACGACCGAAAGTTTCTTCGACACGATCAAGGTCAACCTCGGCTCGAAGCACGCGAAGGACATCGTGAAAGCCGCCGAGGAGCGCCGCGTGAATCTGCGCGTATTCGATGCGCAGAACGTCGGCATCAGCCTTGACGAAACGTGCGGCATCGAGGAATTGGAGACGTTGGTGAAGGTCTTCAACGATGGAAAGGCAGCTCAATTCGATGTTGCCGAACTGGCCCGGAGTGCGGCCGTCCTCGGCCGCAGCAACGTCATGCAGGTCGGCGCGCACCAATTCCCAAGTGCCTCGGACAGTGCGAAGCCTTCTGCGGCCGAGGACGGCCGCACTCCGTTTTTTGCCCGCCAGTCCAAGTTCCTCACGCCTCCCACGTTCAACCGCCACCACAGCGAAACGGAAATCCCG
>JBDHQG010000577.1:0-3385 GCA_039806925.1 Limisphaerales bacterium | reverse complement strand
AATGTCAGCGGCAACGCGCCCCCCGGCACCGTGATGACCCCCGGTGTCATCAACAAGAAACCGCCCGCGATCACGCCCAATCCGCTCACGCCGCTTTCCGGTGTCATCGGCGATCCGGAGAACGAAACGGTGACGTTCACCGTCAGCGACGACGATTCGCCGCTCGCGTCGCTCGTCGTCAGCGCCGCCAGTACGAACCAGGACGTCGTGCCCGACGCCAATCTCACGCTCACCAACTTCGCCCCCGGCCAGTGGCGGCTCGCGCTGGAGCCGACCGGTGCCGGTTACTCGGAGATCGCCATCACCGTCAGCGATGGCGTGTATTCACGGCGCGGCTTCCTCGCCTACGCCGCCTCGGAGCAGGGCCGGCCCGGCGCGAAATGGCACAGCGGCGTGAGCGATTCCTCGACCGCCATTCCCATCGATGCGAACTGGATGATCATCGGCGACGACGAAAACCAGGTGCTCCGTTACTACAGCCGCACGCACTCCGGCGGCCCCGTGGCCGTGAAGGACATGAACCCCTTCCTGCACATCACGGATTACTATCCCGACGGCACGCCGCGCGAAGTGGACATCGAAGGCTCGACGCGCGCCGGCAACCGCATCTTCTGGATCGGCTCGCACTCGCACGCCTTCAACGCCACCGTGCGCACGAATCGCGCCCGCCTCTTCGCCACGGACATCTCCGGCACCGGCACCAATTCGCAGCTCAAGCTGCTCACGCATTACGATTACCTCCAGTTCGATCTCATCGACTGGGACGCGAACAACCGCCACGGCAAGGGCGCGAATTACTACGGGCTCGCCGCCAGCTCGGCGGAAGGCGTGGACCCCAAGGACCGGGACGGCGCCGGGTTCAACATCGAGGGCCTCGCCATGGCGCCCGGCGTGAACAACACCTCGAATCTCTACGTCGCCTTCCGCGCGCCGCTCGTGCCGCCCACGAACCGCGTGAACGCGCTCGTCATCCCCGTGCTGAACTTCAGCAAACTCACCACCAAACGCAGCGGGCGGGGCGCCGCGCAATTCGGCGCACCCATCGAGCTGAACCTCGGCGGCCGCGCCATCCGCAGCATCGAAGGTTATCAGGGGACGAATTACCTCATCATCGCCGGCCCGCCCGGCGCCGGAACGAACCTGCCGCCGCCGGGCAACTTCAAGCTGTTTACCTGGACCGGCAACCCCACCAACCAGCCGGTCGAGCACGCCGCCGATCTCGCCGGGCTGAATGCGGAGGGCATCGTGGAGGTGTACGGCGGCGCGTGGACGGCCACGAACATCTTTCACATCGTCAGCGACAACGGCACGAACCAGTTCTACAACGACGGCATCGAGGCGAAGTTTCTCGAAGTGCGCGAATTCAAAAAATTCCGCGTCGATCCCGTCGCGCTCGGCGAACCCGTGGCCTCCGCGCCCACGGTTCGTTTCGTCGCCGCATCCGGGAACAACGTGACGCTGAACTGGTTCTCCACCGCCGGCAGCACCTACCGCGTGCAAATGAAGTCAGGCGTTGCCGAAGAATGGATCGATTATTCCGGCGACATCAAAGCGCGCGACTCCTCCACCGCCACCGTCGTTTCGCCGCCGCCCGACACCCAGTGCTTCTTCCGCATCATCGAAGTGCAATAACGTGCTGCCGGCATCTTGCCGGCAGAGGAGCATGCCCAAGGGAACGCGATCAATAATCCGGTGGGCGCAATCTGCCGGCGGGACGCCGGCAGCACGCTTCAACGCCGCCCTGCCCGCGCCTTGAGCCGCGCGAATTCCTCCAGCAGCTCCGAACGATCCGCGTCCTGATACCGCTCCGGCAGATAACGCCGGTCCGAACATGCCAGCACCGCCGCGAGCTCCTGCAACGCGAGCAGGTCCGGATCAAGCGGATCGATGAACGACTGCACCGCCTCCTCCAGATCCGTCACCCGCACATCCCCATCCCGCTCCGCGAGCACCGCCCGCTCCTTCGCGCGCACGAGAATCGCGTCCACATCGCTGCCCGTCAGCGGCAGCTCGCCGAGCTTGGTGCGGATGTAACCGAGGATCGATTCGGCCAGCGCGATCTTTTTGATCCGCGCCAGCACCGTGAAAATCTCGATGACATCCTCCGCCCCCTGCGCGGGAAACAACGGCACGCACAGGCCGAAACGCCCCTGACGTTTCATGTCGATCGCGAGCAAATCGGGGCGCGACGTCATCGCCACCCACAGCTCGCGCCCGCGCAAACTGGAGTCACCGATGTGCGCCGCGAACGCCGCGAAGACACGACTCGACACACCGCTGTCGTCACCGCCGCCATCGCGCCCGCCGAAGACCGCATCCGCCTCGTCCACCACCACCACCACCGGGCCCAGCGCGCGAATCGTCATCAGGATGCGCATCTGCTGGCGCTCGGTGTCGCCCACCCATTTCGAGCGGAACTCGCCAACCTCCATCACCGGCAGCGCGCATTCGCTCGCAAAGCAATCGATGAGAAACGTCTTGCCGACCCCGACGCGGCCCGGCACGAGAATGCCGCGTTCCAGCACGTCGGTCTTGCCGTTCTTGATCAGCCACGCCAGCTCGCGCAGCTTTTTCTTCGCCGCGTGATGAATCGCCACGGCGTCGAGCGTCACGCCCGGCTTCGGATCCTTGAAACGCACCAGGCCCTGGCAAAACTCCTCGATCAAACGCTTCTTGCTCGCGGCGACGTTCTCCGGCGTCACGCGCGCGCCGTTGCGCACCGCCTCGGCCAGCAGATGCTGCACGCGCAGCAGATTCAAACCCGCCGTGCGCGTCGCGAGATCCGCCACCGACAAATCGCTCCACTCGCCCACCGCCCTGCCGTCCGCCATCTGCTCGGCCCAGCCGGATTGCAGGAAGCGCAGCCGCTCCTCCGCATCCGGCAGATCGATGCGCACCTGCGCGACGTGCGGATTCTGCAACAGGTCCGCGTGCAGCTCCGCCGCCGATTCCGTGACGAGGACGATGCCGACATCGAGCTGGCGCAGCTCCGGCGCCGCCGCCCACTTCAGCAACGTGACCAGCGCCATGCGTTCATCCCAGCTCGCGCCCGCCTCCTCCGTCGCCGGAATCACCTTCTCCGGGAAATCGATGATGAGCGTCACGCCATGACGCTCCTTCCTGTCATCCGCCGCGCGCAGGAAGAACCGTCGAAGCAATGGCGCGAGCTTCGTGAATTCCCGCGGCGGCCCGTGCTGATGATAACCGGTTCCTTCCACCTCGTCGTAAACCGCGAGCCACTCGAAGAACCGCTTCTGCATCTCGGCCGAGCCGAAGCTCAGCCCATCGCCGATGTCGTAGAACAGCAGGAAGCCGCGATCCGGAAACAACCGCTTCGCGAGAAACGACTTGAGCGGCACGTAGCCGGGCTTCGCGCCGTTCTGCA
>JBDHQG010000576.1:0-3390 GCA_039806925.1 Limisphaerales bacterium | reverse complement strand
GAGCAGCGCGGCGTTGATCGCGCCGGCCTTGCCGATGGCGAGCGTGCCGACGGGAATGCCGCCGGGCATCTGCACGATGGAGAGCAGGGAATCCATGCCCTTGAGCGCCCTCGATTCCACGGGGACGCCGAGCACGGGCAGCTCGGTTTTCGAGGCGCACATGCCGGGGAGATGCGCGGCGCCGCCGGCTCCGGCGATGATGACTTCCAGCCCGCGCTTGGCGGCGCCGGCGGCGTATTCAAAGAGCAGGTCGGGCGTGCGATGCGCGGAGACGACCTGCGCCTCGAACGGCACGCCGAGCGATTCGAGCTGGCCGGCGGCGTTCTGCATGGTTTCCCAGTCGGACTGGCTGCCCATGATGATTCCGACGAGGGGCTTTGGTTTTTGGGCCATAAATTATCCGGCGAATTTGTACCCGCCCGGAAGAGAAGCCGTCGAGTCCCGACTTGGTATGGCGTGTGATCGGAAGCGTCATGCCTCCCTCTCCCCGGGGGAGAGGTCCGGGGTGAGGGCGAGCGTCCATGCTGCCACGATGAAAAAGTGTGCCCGGCCGGGACAGGGGCGCGGGGTAATTTCTCGACAGTGCTTCCGCCGGTTTTCTACAGTCCGCGCCGTGACGCACTGGAACTTGTCGAACCGCCGCGCCCGGCTCCCGCGCCGCGCGCAGGCTTCCGTTTCCCTCCCGGAACAAGGAGCGGCATGGGCCTAGACATCAATGCCGTCCGCTTCCTCATCGACGCGCGCAAACGCGGCGTCGACTTCGGCGAGGTCATCACGCTCGGGCGCCAGGACTTGAACGTTTTTCCCGCGAAGATGATCGAGGTGCTCGAGGCAAATGGTTTTCCCGCCGCCGCCTTCAAGGAGGACAAGGCGCTCTACGCGGAGCCGGCTTTCCTCAGCCTCGGCGCGAAGAAGGTGCATTCGCTCGACGCCTCGGATTTCGAGGGCGCGTCCTTCGTGCAGGATCTCAACCAGCCGATCAGGCCGGAGCTGAAGCAGCGCTTCGATCTCGTGGTGGACGGCGGCACGCTGGAACATGTTTTCAATTTCCCGCTCGCGCTGCAAAGCTGCATGGAGATGGTCAAGCCCGGCGGGCACATCCTCTTCCACACCTGCGCGAACAACTGGTGCGGTCACGGCTTCTACCAGTTCAGCCCGGAGCTGTACTACCGCGCGCTCAGCCCGGAGAACGGGTTTGAAATCTCGCGCATGATCCTCCACATGGTCGGGCCGTATGCGAAGTGGTATGAAGTCTCGGACCCCAACGCCGTGCGCGCCCGCGTGGAGCTCGTCAGCTTCGCGCCCATGCAGCTGCTCGTGCTGGCGAAGCGCACCGCGGTGAAGCCGATCTTCGCCAGCCCGCCGCAGCAGAGTGATTATACGCCGCGCTGGCAGCCGGCGAAGCCGGGCGATCCGCCGCCGGTGAACTACGAGCCGCCGCGCCCGTGGATCTCGACGGTCCTGCCCGGCGCCGCCCGGTTGCTGAACGTGATCAAGAACGGCGTCGGCCTGCTCCGCACCCATACGCTGTGGAACCGCCGCAGTTACCGGCCCGTGTCCAAACCGTGAACAGGGAGCACCCAGAATTCCTGATGGAACGTGCCGCCGGCATCCTGCCGGCGGAATCGAACGTGGCCGAAGAACGGATGGATTCAGGATCGAGGGACATCTCATCTGCCGGCGGGACGCCGGCAGCACGTTGCTTCGTCCTCCTCCCATGAACCCCGCGCCTTCCGCCATCGTCACCGTGGCCTTCGGGCGTTCCACCGAGCACCTCGACTACACCTTCACCAGCTTCGCGCAGAAAAATCCCGGCATCCCGCTCCACGCCTTCATCATTGGCAGCAGCCTCCCGAAACGGCGGTTGCCGGAAGTGCAATACCACCTCGTCGCGCCGCAGCCGGACTTCTCCCACCCGCTCCGCGAAGTTTATTTCCGGCGCATGGAACTCATCGACCAGCTCGATGCCGGGTTCGCGCTCGTCGTTGATTCCTATGACGTGCTCTGCCTGCAACCGCTCGGGCCGCTGGAAAAGTTGCTGGCCGGATGCGACGTCGCCGCCGCGGTCGAGCACATGGGCTCGCGCTATGTGCTGGGCCAGGGTTACACGGCGAACTTCCTCAACGGCGGCGTCTTCCTCTGGAACGTGCCGGGCAGCCGTGACATCCGGCGCGAGATCGTCGCGCGCGGGAGAACCCGCTTCCGCACCATCGCGGACGATCAATTCTGCATCAACGAAGTCGTCCAGACGCGGCACTTTGAACGGCTGCGCATCCTGCCGTGCCAGTATAATTTCCGCGCGCACTACCGCCGCAAGCAGCGCGGCTGGCCCAGCGTGGACACGCTGGATGGCGTGAAGATTTATCACAACGCGACCTGCATGGACGCCGCCAAGGCGCTGGGCACCCCGCAACCACTGGCCGCGCTGCCCGAGCTGCCGAAGGATTCGGGCCCGTTGACGGCGCGGGAGCAGTTTTGGCGGAAGGTGCGCAACCGCTTCGCTCCGCACATCGCCAAGTAGCCGGGAGGCTATTTCAGCCGGAGGGTCAGAAATGACCCTTCGGAGTTGTGGCGGACAAATTGGTAAAAGCCGAGACCGAGGTCCACGGGCTCAAAGGCCGGGAAGTTATTCGCCAACCACTGCTTCCACTCGCTGTTGGTCCACTTCGTTTGATGGAGGTCCACGCCGTTGTGGATATCAGGTGCTGATGTCGTGGAGGCGACAAAGTAGCCGCCCTTGGCCATATGGTTGCTGATGTTGGTGAAGAGCTGGGGGAGGTCCGGCGTGGGGATGTGTTCGAGTACTTCCCACATGGTGACCAAGTGAAACCTGGCGGGTTGTTGGCGGGAGGTGATCTTGAAAGGCTTTGTGATGTCGCAGGTGAACAGATTTTTGCCGGCAAGAGCAGGCCAGTTTGCGCGCTTGTGCTTCAGGGAGAAATCGGAGCCTTCCAAACCTGCCGCGAGCCATCCGAAATCGCTGAAGTCCTTCACCAGTTGCCCGCCGGAGCATCCGAGATCCAGGGCGCCAAGGGTGCCGGTCGGGTTCTCGGATTTGATTTTCTTCGCCATGAACTCGACGAATTTTTTGTTCGTGCTGTTGTCGCGGCTTGTGCCCCACGGATTGAGATGGTCCGGCGACTCGTAGGCGATGGGGTTTTTGGTTTCCAGCTGGATATGGAAATCACTGGCCCCGGGGAGGCTGCCGAACGTTTTGAATTTGAGTGCAAACAGAAGCTCCCGCCATTCCTTGTAGAACCGCATCCAAACCTCCGCGACCTCGTCACCGACTCCAACCCCATGGTTGTCGCTAATGCCGTCGCTGCCTTGTCTGAAATCGACGAGGTCGCCTCTCAGCCTGTGTTCACGATCACGAAGCAAAATCTCCAG
>JBDHQG010000575.1:0-3390 GCA_039806925.1 Limisphaerales bacterium | reverse complement strand
CGTGGAGAGCCTGAATCTGCGGGAAATCCTCTCCGGTCGATGGTGCGCGGAGACGAGGGGAAGCTGCGGCAGGTGTTGATCAATCTGATCGGGAACGCGGTGAAGTTCACGGAGCGCGGGAAGGTGGCGCTGAAAGTGACGCGGATTGACTTGCCCACCGAGTCTTCCCACAGATTCGGGGAATCCGCAGATAAAGCAGCCATCGGCGGCCTTCCTGAATCTGCGGGAAATGGTCCGGGTTGGTTGTTCGAGGTCAGCGATACCGGGCCGGGTATCGCGCCGGAGCTTCGGGAGAAAATCTTCCTGCCGTTCGAGCAGGGGCAGGAGAAGTCCGGCGGCACGGGGCTGGGGCTGGCCATCTCGAAACGGCTGGTGGACTTGATGGACGGGCGCCTCGCGGTGGAGTCGGAGCCGGGCAAGGGAGCGCGGTTCACGGTGGAGGTTCCGCTGGCGGCCATGGAACGTTCAGAGTTCAACGTTGAACGTTCAACGTTCAAAGAAGGCCGCACGGTTCGTCTTGCCGCCGGCCAACGCGTCCGCGCGCTGGTGGTGGATGACGTGGCGGAGAACCGCGATGTGTTGTCGCGGATGCTGGAGTCGCTGGGCTGCGCGGTCGCGGCGGCGGAGACGGGCGAGCGGGGCGTGGAACTGGCGCTGGCGGAGCGGCCGGACATTGTCTTCATGGACATCCGGCTGCCGGGCATTGATGGAGTGGAGGCGGCGAGAGGAATACAGGCAGGGGGGAAAGTGGGCGGAGGAGAAAGGGGGCAGACTCACGGAGTGCGCCCGTCCCCGGGCGCAGCAACGGGTGATGGTCAAAGCGATTCCGAAAAGTCCGGGCCGTCTGGCAGGCCGGACGTTTCTGCGGGCGGGGCCGCCCGCGCTCCGAAGCTGGTCTGCTTCTCGGCCTCGGCTCTCGCGCATGAGCGGGAGCGGTATCTCGACGCCGGCTTCGATGATTTCATCGGCAAGCCGTTTCGCTACGAGCAGATCGTGGAGTGCCTGGCGCGGTTGTTGAAGGTGACGTTCGACGCCGTGGAGGCCGCAGGGGAACCGCCGGCGGATGGCGGACAATCGCCAATGGAACTGCCCGCCGAACTGCTCCTGCGGCTGCGCGAGGCGGCGGAACGCGCGAGCGCGACGCGGCTGGCGCAGGCGTGCGCGGAGATGGAGACGAAGGGCGGGCCGTATCGTGCGCTGGCCGCGCGCCTGACGGCTCTGGGGCAGGCGGGAGATTTCGACGGGATTCTTTCCGCGCTGCAAACGCTGAGGGAAGGTTAAAAAGGAAAACCACGAATGGACATTCATGCACATGAATTGATTGCCCGCGAAACACGCCAAAGGACGCGAAAGCAGAATTCCTTTTTTGTGTGGTTCGCGTGTTTGGCGGGTCATCTCTCCGTCCCGGCTTGCTGCGCGTGGGCCGTGCGGCGGCGCCGGCGAACTTGCACGATGCCGGTGCGCTTCACCCGCTGCGCCCGGGGACCGGTCGCGGTCCGTGCGGTTGCGCCATCGCCGCGCCGGGTTCATTGGTGTCCATTCGCGGTTAACTTCTCCCGCATCATATGAAGCCGAAGCTTGAACCCGCGCCGCCGCTGGAGACGACCATCCTGATCGTGGACGATGTCCCGGCGAACCGGGAGTTGCTGCGCCAGACATTGGAGCCGATGGGCTGCGAGGTGTTGCTCGCGGGGGATGGAGAGTCGGCGCTCAAGGTCGCGGCGCGCGGGAAGCCGGACTTGATTCTTCTCGATGTGGTGATGCCGGGCATCAACGGCTACGAGACGTGCCGGCGGCTGAAGACGGGCGACGCCACGAGACATGTCCCCGTGATCTTCATCACCGCGCAGGATGACACGGCGGATTTGGTGAGCGGCTTCCGCGCGGGCGGCGTGGATTACATCATCAAACCGTTTCAGATGGAGGAAGTGCGGGCGCGGGTGGAGACGCATCTCCAGATCAGCCGGCTGACGCGCGCGCTGGAGCGCAAGAATGCCGAGCTGGAAGCGGAGATGACGCGGCGCGCGCAGGCGGAGGACGCGCTGGCGACGGCGGATGAACGGCTCTCGCTTTTGTCGAGCCGCGAAGCCGAGCGCTGGGGCGTGAGCGGGATGCTCGGGCAGACCGGCGGCTTCGCGAAGATCATCGATGGCATCCGCAAGGCGCAGCAGGCGGGCCATCTCAGCGTGCTGGTGACGGGCGAGAGCGGCACGGGCAAGGAATTGATCGCGCGGGCCATTCACGCGGGCGGGCCGCGCGCGAAGGGGCCGTTCATCCCGGTGAACTGCTCGGCCATTCCGCGCGAGCTCGCGGAGTCGCTGCTGTTCGGCCACCTGAAGGGATCGTTCTCGGGCGCGCAGGCGGATCAGAAGGGTTACTTCGAGCTGGCGCACGGCGGGACGCTGTTCCTCGACGAGGTGGGCGAAATGCCGGCGGCCCTGCAACCGAAGCTGCTGCGCGTGCTGGAGGACGGGCGCATCACGCCGCTGGGGGCGACGAGGGAACGGCAGGTGGACGCGCGCGTGATCGCGGCGAGCAACGTGGATTTCGCGAGGAAGATCGCGGCGGGGGAGTTCCGGCAGGATCTGTATTTCCGGCTCGCGCGTTACACGGTGACGGCCTCGCCCCTGCGGGAACGGCGCGAGGACATTCCGCTGCTGGCGGCGCATTTCGCGAAGGTGTTCGCCGGCGAAATGGGCAGGCCCGCGCCGACGATCAGCGAGGCGGCGTTGCAGAGGCTGGCGGCGCATCCGTTCACGGGCAACGTGCGCGAGTTGAAGAACGTGATCGAGGGCGCGGTGATCGAGGGCGGCGGCGGGGAGATTCGTCCGGGGCATTTGAAATTGACGGCGCTGGGTGGCGCGTCCATTTCCCCCAGCCCGGCAGAGGCGCCGCCGGCCGTCTCCGCCGGGGAGATCCCGATGAATCTCGACCAGGCGGAGCGGTTGTTGATTCAAAGGGCGCTCGCACAAGCCGGCGGCAACGTATCGAGGGCGGCGGAGTTGCTCGGCGTGAACCGGGCGAGGATTTATCGCTTCATGGGTCAACAGGAGGAGAAGGGCGGCAGCCAGCCGGACTGAACCCGACCCCTTACGACGGCCGGCCAGGCTCCGAAGAAAATTCAGTGCAATCGCGGGCGGATGCCGACTAGATTGTCACCATGTCTGGCGTATCAGACTGATGACGAAGATGCAGATCCATTTGCTGAAATCAAAAATCCACCGGGCGCAGGTCACGGCCTCCAGCCTTCACTACGAAGGCAGTCTCACCATCGCGATCGATCTCATGGAGAAGGTCGGCTTCCTGCCGTTCGAGCGCGTGCTGTGCAGCAACCTTGCCAACGGCGAGCGCTTCGAGACCTACGTCATCCCGGGCGAACGCGGCTCGGGC
>JBDHQG010000574.1:0-3391 GCA_039806925.1 Limisphaerales bacterium | reverse complement strand
GATGTGCTGGGCGACTTCTCCATCCCGCTGCCGATCGACGTGATTGGCGCGATCCTAGGCGTCGACGTGGAGCGGCGCGGCGAGTTTCGCGAATGGTCGGAAGGCGTCATCCAGGTGCTGCACCTCAAGGACACCGCGAGCAAGGTTCCTCTCCTCGCCGCCGTCGGCCCGCTGCAATTCGAAGTCACGCAATTCCGGCTCGAAAGCGAATACGGCGCCGAGTCGCGCCTCGAACAAGCCCCGTGGAACGTCGTCCGCTGGCTCCCGCCCGCGATGAAGACCGACGAACTCGACGCGCTCTCGCTCCCCACCGGCTCGCGCCTCGCCTACGACAACGACCAGCATCCCGTCGTGCTCTTCTCCAACGACTGGTCCGCGAATTACTTCACCCAGACAAACAAAGGCGTGGAGCTGTCGGCGTTGCCACCCGCGAGCCAGCAGCTTGTGAAGTAACGCCCTTTTGGACTGCGGGGACATGTCCCCGCTTTTCCTTCACGGTGGCCAAGGCGAGCGCTTCCGAACACACTCCATCATCCTCAGACCATCCCACCGTGCAGCCAAAGCGGCGTCATGCCGCCGCACTCCACGACGACGCCGTTAGTTTGGGGCTTGGCTCAGATGACTCGCGAAACTACCTTGAGGCATGCCTCCGCCGAAGATTTCCTGGCAGCACGCCCCTTCGCATCGTCTCGCGGAACAAGGCACATATTTCGTCACAGTGGGAACCTATTTGCGGCAGCACTACTTTCGCGGAGGCAAGCGGCTGGCGGTGTTGCATCGTGGATTGCTTGCCGTGTGCGGGGAATTCGGCTGGGCGCTCGAAGCCTGGGCGGTGTTTTCCAACCATTACCACTTCGTCGCCCATTCGCCGCTCGATCAACCAACGGCGGAAGGCCTGTCCGCGATGTTGGGCAAACTGCATGGTAAAACCTCGAACTGGATCAACCGGATGGACAACGCGCCGGGTCGAAAAGTCTGGCACAACTTCCGCGACACGCGGTTGACGTTCGAAAAGAGCTACCTCGCCCGCTTGAACTACACGCACCAGAATGCTGTAAAACACGGACTCGTCCTGGCCGCGAACCAGTATCCGTGGTGCTCGGCTGCCTGGTTTGAGCGCACGGCAACAGCGGCCCAGGTGAAAACCATCTACAGCTTCAAGACCGACCAACTCGCCATTCCCGACAATTACTCGCCCGCGTCCGACTGGTAAGCGACGCCGCCAGAGAATTTGGGCTGCGGGGACATGTCCCCGCTTTTCCTTCACCATGGCCAAGGCGAGCTCTTCCGAACACACTCCATCATCCCCAGACCATCCCACCGTGCAGCCAAAGCGGCGTCATGCCGCCGCACTCCATAGACGCCCGTCCACGCAAGCGCTGGCAATTGCTAATTGCTCGAACCGAACTCGCCATGTAGTTTCACGCCATGAGCGCGAATGAACTGATCGCCGAAATTAAGGCGCTGTCGGAAAACGAGCGGGACCGCGTTTACCGGCTGCTGCTGGCGGACATTGAATTCCGTCGGGCGCTTCAGGCTTCTGCTCCCCCAGCAGCAACGTCGGGCGGTTCCAGTCGTCCACTCGCCCGGCTCGCCGAAGCCGTCGCATCGTTCCCGTCTGATCCCAAGACACCAACGAATGCCGCCGGGCAACACTCGAACGGCCAGACCGTTGCCAATGGCACACCCGCCGTACTCTGGCGTTTCCCGGAAGCTCTCTCCCTCGGTCCACTCAACGGCTCCGTTGAAGACTGGCGTCTGCTGGCGAACGAACCGGGCGTCTGACGACGCGAGCCGGTCAGCACCACCCGGATGATTTCCTTCGACACCAACCTCCTGCTCTACGCGTTGAACCGCGACTGCCCGGAGCACCGGGACGCACGCTCCTTCTTCGATGCGCCTCCGGCTGAAACTGGCCGCGTGGCCATCTGCGAACTGGTGCTCATCGAGCTTTACGTGCTGCTTCGTAATCCGGCCGTGATCAAGAACCCACTGAACGCGCCGGACGCAGCCGCGTTGATCCAGACCTTCCGTCGGCATCCCACCTGGGCTTTGATCGATTATCCGGGGCCGTTCTCCGGCGTCATGGAGAACGTATGGCAACTGGCAGCACAGCCCAACGTCGGTCGGCGCGCGGTCTTCGACGCAAGGCTCGCACTGACGCTGCGCCATCATGGCGTGAACGAGTTCGCGACTCGAAACACCTCTCACTTTGCCGACCTCGGTTTCGCCCGCGTCTGGAATCCGCTCCCCGGCTGATCATCCATCACCGGATGACGCAGCATTGCCGTTCAAAGAATTTCCTTAGCATTCATGTCCACCATCATCTCCGCCTCTGAAATCACCGTCCGCTATGGCGACCGCGCCGTGCTCGATGGCACCACGCTCGGCATTCAGGAGGGCGAACGCCTCGGGCTCGTCGGGCGCAATGGCGCGGGCAAGACGACGTTCCTGCGCATCCTCGCCGGACTTCAGGCGCCGGACATCGGCGAGGTTTCGCGCCAACGCGATCTCGTCGTCAGCTATTTGCCGCAGGATTTCATGCTCGATGCCACGAAGTCCGTGGCCGAGAACGTCCGCGATGGCGCGGACCATGTGCTGAAGTTGATCGCGGAGTTTGAATCGCTCCCGCACGACTCGAAGCGTCACGAGGAGCTGGAGCATCGCATCACCGCGCTGGAAGGCTGGACGCTCGACCAACGCATCGCCGTGGCCATGGCACGCTTGAACTGTCCCGCCGGCGACCGCCGCGTTGACTCATTGTCCGGCGGCGAGAAGCGTCGCGTCGCCATGTGTCGCGCGATCATTTCGGTGCCCGACTTCCTGATTCTCGACGAGCCGACGAACCATCTCGACCCGGAATCGATCGAGTGGGTCGCGGAGTTCCTCGAAAATTTCCACGGCGCATTCCTCGTCGTCACGCACGACCGCTACTTCCTCGACCGCGTGGTGAAGCGCATGATCGAATTGTCCGACGGCAAGTTCTTCTCGCACGAAGGCAACTACACCGACTACCTGCTGGCCAAGGCCGAGCGGCAGGCTGCGGACGCCGTCGTCGAGCACAAGCGCCAGATGTTCCTGAAGAAGGAACTCGCCTGGGTGCGACAAGGCCCGCGCGCGCAGCGCAGCAAGCAGAAGGATCGTTTCGAGCGTTACTACGAGGAAGCCGCAAAGTCCGGTCCCGTCGTGGAGGAAGACGTGGAGTTGGTCATCCCGCCGCCGCCGCAACTCGGCAATCGCACCGTGGACCTCACCGCGCTCGGCATGATCCTCGGCGACCGGAAGCTGTTCAGCGGTTTCACCTTCAGCTTCGCGAACGGCCAGCGCATCGGTGTTTGCGGGCGCAATGGTCTCGGCAAAACCACATTGCTCAAAACCATCATCGGCCAGC